>DATCRN010000025.1:0-9640 GCA_036568945.1 Alphaproteobacteria bacterium
AATAAATCCCATGGTCATACCCACGGCCAACAGTGAAGAGCCTCCATAAGAAATAAAAGGCAATGTCATACCTTTAGCTGGCAATAATTGCGTAGCGGATCCCATATGAATCAATGCCTGCAAGCCGAGCATGATTAACAGCCCTCCACCCGCAAGCATGGAAAATACCGAATTGCCCCCGCGTAACTTCATAAAGCCCCGTAAAACAATAAAGCCGTACAGTGCCACAACCAACAGGGTAAAAATAAGGCCGAGCTCTTCCGCCGCAACGGAGAAAATAAAATCTGCATGCGCATCGGGTAATTGTAGTTTAACTTGCCCGCCCCCTGGGCCAGTGCCGAGCAAGCCACCATTGGCAAACGCCTCAAGCGACCGGTCGACTTGGTATGTGTCGCCGCTGGATGGATCTAAAAAACGGTCGACGCGTGACCGAACATGGTCGAATAGAAAATATGCGCAAGCTGCGCCGCTAACTGCGAGGCCAATCATGACAGCAACAAAGCGCAATGGACATCCAGCTAAAAAGACCATCGCAAAAAATGTAGCTGTCACCACAACGGTCATCCCGAAGTCAGGCTGGGAAATCAGCAACAAGGCCGTAATACCGAACAAAGCAAGCGCCAGCCAAAAACCAGGAAAATTCTCCAATGTTTTTTGCCGCGCCAACAACCAACCCGCCATAATAACAAAGCATGGTTTGACAAATTCGGATGGCTGGATGGAAAAACCTGGTAGGTGCACCCAGCGTGTCGCGCCTTTAATTTCGACGCCGGCAAACAGTGTAATAACTACGCCGACCAAACTTAGAACACCAATGACGGTCGCAAAACGCCAAATTTGTTTGGCGGACATCAGTGACGCCATGACCATAGCACCCAAGGCCAAGGTTAAAAACATCATATGGCGGATAACAAAATAAAGCGGCTCGTAATGCAGGCGATTCGCGACGGCCGGGCTTGCGGTCGTAACCAACCCAGCCCCCAAAACCGCCACAGCCAAAATGGCCCCAAGCAACGGGCGGTCAATATTCCACCACCAGCGGCTTAAAACAGAACGGTCCTGCATGGATAACAATCTCATGCCTCCCATTTTTCCTGAATCGTGGGCGTTAAACTAGCGAAGTTTCAAGGTCGATAGGCCAATTAAGGCCAAAACGACAGCGATAATCCAGAAACGTATAACGATCGTGGGTTCCGACCAGCCCTGTTTTTCAAAATGGTGGTGCAAAGGTGCCATCAAGAACACGCGTTTGCCAGTCATTTTAAAATATGCAACCTGAATCATAACCGATACGGTTTCCATGACGAACAAGCCTCCGATAATCGCCAAGACCAATTCGTGCTTGGTGATTACGGCCATCGCGCCTAAAACCCCGCCTAAGGATAGCGACCCGGTATCGCCCATAAATACCATCGCGGGCGGCGCATTATACCAAAGGAACCCCATCGCGCCGCCAATCAACGCGCCGCACAGAACGGCAAGTTCGCCGGAACCAGGCACATAATGTAATTGCAAATAATCGGCATAAATGGCGTTACCGACCAAATAGGCAATGAGACCAAAACAAGCAGCCGCAATCGCCACCGGCACAGTCGCCAAACCATCCAAACCATCCGTTAAATTAACGGCATTGGAGGCTCCAATCATTACGAATACAGCAAAGGGCACAAACAGAATGCCAAGATCCAAAAGCACGCTTTTAAAGAATGGGATCGCGAGTGTGTCATACAAGCCATCCGGCAACGTAAACACAATACCAATCGCAACTGCGCCGGAAATTACGATCTGCCAAAATAATTTTTTGCGTCCTGCAAGACCTTTGGTGTTCTTTTTAGTCAGCTTCAAATAATCATCCACAAACCCGATTAACCCAAAACCGATCATGACGGTTAGCGCAAACCATACATAACGGTTGGAAAGATCTGCCCAAAGAAGCGTGCTGATGGTGACGGAAATCAATATCATCAAGCCACCCATAGTTGGGGTGCCTTGCTTTTTGAAATGACTTTCAGGACCATCGGAGCGAATTGGCTGCCCCGCCCCTTGCTTGCTTTTAAGCCAGCGGATCAAATGCGGCCCCATAAAGAAACACATAAGAAGGGTAGTGAGCGTGGCACCACCAGTGCGGAAAGTTAAATACCGAAACAAGTTCAGAAACGGGATATCACCGGCAAAGGGGGATAATAAATTATAAAGCATTGATTGCGACTTTCGCTTCTTCTACGTCATCGAACGGATGTACGACGTCTCGGATGATTTGACCAGTTTCATGGCCTTTTCCGGCTATAACCAATACATCACCGGACTGCAAGTCGGCAATGGCAGATCGTATAGCTTCATGGCGATCCCCAATTTCCTTGGCGTTGGGGATGGCTGGCAGGATTTCAGATCGGATCACCGCTGGATTTTCGGACCGTGGATTATCATCGGTCACAATTCCTACGTCAGCCAATCGCGCAACCGCAGCCCCCATCAAAGGCCGTTTGGATTTATCGCGATCTCCACCTGCTCCGAACACGCAGACTAATTTGCCTGATGTATGTGGACGCAATGCGTTTAGAACAAACTCAAGTCCAGCGGGCGTATGCGCATAATCGACATAGACGGCAGCCCCCTTCGGATGACCGGGCACCAATTGACAGCGACCTGGAACACCATGCAAAGCCTCCAAATGTGGAACCACATCAGCGAATTTAAGATTACGATCGCAAGCAAGCACGAGTGCCGCTGCACATAAAGCATTTAATCCTTGGAATAATCCCGGCAGGGGCATGTTGATGCTAAAATTATCCCCAAAGGCATGCACATTCAAAATTTGACCAG
Source organism: Alphaproteobacteria bacterium (assembly GCA_036568945.1). Classification (GTDB taxonomy): domain Bacteria; phylum Pseudomonadota; class Alphaproteobacteria; order Micavibrionales; family UBA1664; genus UBA6145. The sequence goes on from DATCRN010000025.1 coordinate 2,824, forward strand.
ATACCGTGGGCGTTTGGCTCACCAATTTGATTTCAGTACCGTTATGTCCGAAGGTTACAACTTTACGGCCTGCCTTTTTAAGATCAGCCGCCAAACGCGCACCGTAATCATCATCGACATAGACAGCAGATGTTTTATCACTCGGCAATAAAGAAAAAAACAACCGACGTTTAGCCTGAAAATAAGACTCCATATCCCCATGATAATCAAGGTGATCTTGTGTCAAATTCGTGAATGCAGCTGCCGATAAACGCACTCCATCTAAGCGGCGCTGTTCAATGCCGATAGATGAAGCTTCCATTCCTAAATGTGTAATGCCTGCGGCAGCCAAATCTGCAAGTTCCGCCTGTAAAGAAACCGGATCGGGTGTAGTCAGTAAGCCCTTTTTCATGAGCAAGCGCGATATAACACCAAGCGTCCCCAAAGACGCACTATTATAACCAAGCGCATCCCAAATCTGCGCAGCAAATGTCACCGTGGATGTTTTGCCGTTGGTACCCGTGACGGCCACTGTCGTTTCCGGCTGCAGCTTATAAAATTTTGCTGCCAGCAATGCAAAACGACGGCGTGGATCAGGATCGGTGATTAGTGTCACATCACCTTCGGGTTGTTCCGTACCTTCGGGTGCTAAGATCAGAGTCGTGCCGTTAAGGATGGCTTCTTTGATAAAGTCGCGTCCATCGACACGCTTACCAGGTAAAGCTGCAAACAAAACCCCTGGCCGCACCATACGAGAATCTGCGGTCAGGCCTTTTATGCTCGAGAGGATAGACTCATCATTCATCGCTCATATGCCGCCAGCTGTTTTGTCGCCTTAGGCTCAAGCTTAATATAACGCGCCATTTCAGTTTCGATAGCCTCATCATGTGCAGGATCTGCATTGGCGATGTTCTCGAGGTTACGTATGGAAGATACTGCTGATGCGATGGCAGGTGCCGCAACCCAGCCGGCTGTAGCATAACCGTAAGATTTTTTATTACCTTTTGGATCATCAACGGATACCAAAATGGCATAACGCGGATTATCTGCTGGGAAGGTACCGACGAAGGACGACATAACCTGATTTTTAGAATAACCACCGCCCGCGCTTTTTTCTGCTGTCCCCGTTTTCCCGGCAACCAACATCCCCGGCACATCGGCCTTACTGCCAGTGCCATGTGTCACCACCAGGCGCAATAAATGTCTCATTTTCTCCGACGTTTCTTCTGAGATCACCCGCACACGCGTTTCATCATGTTCATCTTTCAAGAAATGCATACCTGGCAATGTGCCGCCGTTCACAATTCCTGAAAACGCGCGGATAAGATGCAACGGTGATACGGCAATACCATGGCCATAGGTAGCTGTAATCGTGTTGATATCACGCCAAGGATTGGGCACCAGTGGCATGCCCTTTTCCATCAATACCATGTCAACAGGTTTAGTTAGCCCCAATTCGTCATAGAACGCATGCAAACGCTTAGTGCCGATTTTCTCGCCCACCAAGGCGGTGCCGATGTTGGATGAATACATGAATACTTCAGGCAATGTCAGCGGGCGTTTTTCAGGATGGTAATCAGAAATCGTGAATCTGCCGCGCTTAATCGGCTTAGTCGCATCAAAGCGTTGTCCCAAACTGTCATCGACTTGATCCAACAGTACCGACATCGCAAACGTTTTGAAGGTCGATCCCATTTCATAAACGCCAAGCGCAAAGCGGTTGAATTTCTGATCATCCGTTGCATCAGCAATCGTCTGTGGATTGTAGTCGGGATAGGATACAGCGGCCAGAACCTCGCCCGTTTGCACGTCCATGATGACGCCTGCGCCGCCTTTAGCCGTGAAATCGGAAACGGCCTGTTTCAAAGCACGCCGCAAAATATGTTGAAAGCGTACATCAATACTTAGCGCGATAGGTTTACTATCTGATTTGAGGCTATCATTCGCTGCGCGCTCCATGCCCGCAAGGCCATTACCATCAATATCTGTGTATCCCACGATATGCGATGTCAGCTCTTCTTGCGGGTAAAAACGGCGATTTTCTTGCTGGAAATTAAGCCCAGGCTGACCTAACGCATTGACGGCTTCCATATCTTTTGCCGATAGGCCACGATGAACCCAGACGAAGCGGCTTTTACTGCTTAATCGTTCGGCAATTTGTTTTTCATTTAAATCTGGGAAGATTTTTTTGAGATCAGCACTGACCGTCTCAGGCGATGTGATGAATTTAGGATCCGCGTAAAGTGATACAGTTTGCAAAGTTGTTGCCAATAGAACCCCGTTGCGATCAACGATATCGGCTCTACCCAGAGCAAGCGCATCCGCTTTGGCACCTTCCGCATTCGATACTTCCACACGTGGCTCCGCACCATCTTGCAGCAAACACAAATAACCAACACGTAATGACACAATGGAAAATGCGGCGACAAAAAGCACGCCCATGAACATCAAACGCCCACGTGCCGTCTCTACGGCAGATCCGCGCGCGCCTACAATCTGGTCGCCGGTATCATTAAGGGTGCTGATGAAAGCCATATTTTCTGATTACTCCACAATTGGGCGCATAGTGCCGTGGCCCACAGAGGGCGCAGAGCGATAGGACGCTGTTTTGGTTGACGCTTTCTTCTGGATTTTCCAAGCGCCGTCATATTTAGCAGTTTGGGGCGCAGATTTTTTCGGTTTAACTTGCGCAGTTTTCACTGTTTCTTTGGCCTTCGATGCTTCCTTTTTTACGGAGGCTTGTTTAATCGGTTTTTCTTTAACCGGTTGTTCTTTTTTTACAACCTCAGGCTTTGCAAGCTCGATTGCAGGGCCTGCTGCCGGTTCAACATTTTTCACAGCGTCTTCCGCAGCTTGAATATCGGCCTGGGCAATCGGCACTTCATCGGGCGCCATCGTAATTGGCGCGGGTGTCGGTGGCACCATGGTCTGATCTTGCTTCATCGCCATAAGTTCTTCCAAACGTTGTGGACGAGAAAGATATGCCCACTCCGCCTCAAGCACGCGGATGGATTGACGCTCGGCCAGCAAAGATCGGTTGATTTCCTCAATCCCCGTCTCATGTTGCTTAGCTGCCTGTGTCACAGCGAAAACGCCACCACCCATAAGGATGGACCCTAAGAACAGCAGAATAGACCACATTGTGAGTGACGAGGTGAGCTTACGGTTGGATCGCATGAATTAAGCTGCCTTCCGGATGGGTTGATCGTTGGTACGTATGGCGAAACGCAATTTGGCGGAGCTCGCACGTGGATTAGAGCGGCACTCCGCATCGGTCGGTTTCAAAGCCTTTTTGACTGACACTGTAAAGGCCGGGACGAAAGCGTCTGACACGTCAGGACGATGGCGCGACGTTGCAGGCGCTTCGGATTGCTCTTTCAGGAAACGCTTGACAACGGCATCTTCAAGCGAATGGAAAGACACAATGACCAAACGTCCACCCGGTTTCAAAACCTTAAGCGATGCCTTCAATGCAGATTCCAATTGTTCAAGTTCGCCGTTCACCGCAATGCGCAAAGCTTGGAATGTCCGCGTGGCAGGATGCAGCGCAAATTTTTTGGAACTACCAGGCATCGCAGACGCCACGATATTCGCAAGAACCAAAGTCGTTTCGATTTGTTTATCAGCGCGTGCTTTCACAATCGCGCGCGCAATAGCGCGCGCATGGCGTTCTTCCCCGTACGTATGAATAATATCCGCAAGCGATTTTTCATCGAGCGTGTTAACTAGGATGCTGGCAGGTTCTCCCGATGATGTATCCATACGCATATCGAGCGGGCCATCCTTGGCAAAGGAAAAACCGCGTTCCGGTGTGTCGATCTGCATGGATGAAACGCCAAGGTCCAGAACCAACCCGTCGACTTGTGCAATGCTCAGTGCTTGCAAATGGTCGGCGACATCGCCAAAGGCGCCGTGCACAGGTATTACATTCGCATTTTGTTTATGTAAGCTTTGCGCGGTAGCGTAGGCACGCTCGTCACGATCAACGGCTATCACTTTGCAATTGGCAAATTTTAAAATTGCGTTTGTATATCCACCTGCACCAAATGTACCGTCCACATAGACTTCGCCATCTTTTGGCTGGAGCGCATCGAGCACTTCAGTCAGCATCACGGGAATGTGCGGAACATTCTTCATTCAGCACCGCCTGCGGGCAGATTCAGTCCTTTTGCACGGACGGATTTCTGTGCAGAGTCACGACGCTTATTCCACGCGCCTGGCTCCCATAATTGGAACTTACGCCCCAAACCGACAAAGGCAATTTGATCTTTGATACCAGCAAAATTTAAAAGGTCAGAGGGGATTACAACGCGGCCTTCACTGTCGAAGCCAAGCGGTACCGCTTCCGCCAATATCGATGCCGCCAAATCATCTTGGTCATGCGAGAACATTGGATAACGATCTAGACGTTGCGCAATATCATCCATGGTCGCATAAGCGAAACCTTCTAACGCTGAGTGTAGCGGGGACCTCATCACAACGATCCCACCGGGTAATTGGTCGCCAAGCGCCGCGCGAAACGGTCCAGGAACAGACACGCGCCCCTTGCTGTCGATGCGATTGATCGTCGTTGATAAAAACAAACCCATGAAACGGCCAAGAAGATAGGAAATCAGCGCTCTAGAACCGTGAAACGATCCTTATAATGGGATATCATGGGATGTCGTGGGTCGTCAACAAGATCGGTCCTTAAATTCCTGAAATATCATAGATTTTTTGCATGTTGAGGTATCCAAAAACCCCGTCTTGATCGTGGCATTATATTCAAAAACCCTACAAATTTTAGTTATGAAAATATAAACTTAAAATTATATTTTCATAAACCATTGATATTAAACACTTTTTTCTTGTCTTTTCATAATAAATATCGCATATTCGCCCTCAACGGCCAATAAGAGCCGATCAAGTCAGGGAGTTTAAAAATGACCGCACTATTCATTACGTTAGGTATTAGTTTGGCTTTGTTTTTAGCGTCGATCGTCATTGGCCTCACGCAAGAAACGGAAACCAGTCGTTATTACCAATATTTGATGGGCCAAATCATTGACCCGGATAGCAAACCACAGGTCAACGTCTGCTTTGGAAAAGCAGCCCGCAGACCAGCTAGAATTCTGGGGACGTTTATTCTGTAACACACACCAAAAAAACCGGGGGATCCAACCCCCGGTAATTTTTCGAAATTAAGAAAATAAAAAGTCAGAGAGCCTGTAAGCCGGGTTCTGTCATTAAAGACCGCCATTCATCTAGGCCAACATTTGCATGTTGGCTCAAGCGTCCAACCCGGGCCGCATGCCGATGGAACGTCGGCTGATGATTGCTCATCGTATCGGCCCCTATTTGGTCTTGCTTCCGGAAGGGGTTGCCATGCCACATCTGTTACCAGCTGCGCGGTGCGCTCTTACCGCACCCTTTCACCCTTACCTCTTACGAGGCGGTTTACTTTCTGTTGCCCTACCCTGGGGTTGCCCCCGGCGGACGTTATCCGCTTCCGTGTCCCAAGAAGCCCGGACTTTCCTCACCTACTTAAAAAGTAAGCGCGACGATCCAGCTCTCTGACTTTATAGCCTCATATAGGCAGATTTTAGGGATTTTTACAAGCTTCGGCGGCTTAGGGCCGACAAAGATGCCGCAGTTTCCCAAGATAACTCAGTGGAATCGGTATTGCCAAAATGATGGTTAAAGGCACGGCATAACAGCGCTAAATCCAAATCCGGATTATACCCGACACGAATTAAAGCGTGACGAAGCGCTGTCGGCGACGTCAAATAAAACTGCGCATGCGTATAATCTTCTGATTGCGGCTCTGGCAAAATGCCGATGCCGCGTGACGCCAAAAACCGCCAATTGAATTTTTCGCCCGGGTCCATTTTACGTCCCGGCGCAACATCACTATGGCCTAACACATATTCCTGCCGAATTTGGTGACGCTTACAAATGCTCTGTGCAAGTTGTACGATCGATTCTAATTGAGGGCGTGGGAATGGGTGATACCCAAACTCATGTCCCGGATTCACAAGTTCAATCCCAATGGATGAATTGTTTAAATCTGTCTGCCCCTGCCAATAAGATACCCCAGCATGCCATGCGCGGTCTTCTTCATCCACCAACGCGTAGACCGTACCATCTTCATCAACCATATAATGAGCAGACACGCGGCCGCGGATACGCGCGGATTGACCATTGTCGCAAAGGCGCTCAAGCGCTTCTTGTGCAGTTTGCATGCCAGTATAATGCAAGATGATCTTATCGATCGGCGTGCCATGTGGACGCGCATCGTAATTGGGGGAATTATTAAGAATGATCGGAAATTTTTTCATGCCGATCAAATCTTAGCACGAATTCTGCCAATCAAGAAAAGGCCTATAGCCCAGAATCCCAGGATCGTCGCCATCCCCAGGCGTTGGGAATTAAAGATTTCGGTGACAGTGGCAAATGCGAACGGTCCCATGAAGGCGACGGATTTACCAGTCAACGCATAAAGACCGAAAAAAGCGCCAACATGATCTGGCGGCGAAAGGCGCACCAGCATCGTGCGGCTAGCTGCCTGTACCGGACCAACGAACAAGCCTAATAAACAAGCGACACCGATGAACGCATATTTGTGATCAAGTAATAACAATATAGCGCCAAGCCCGATCAGCATTACCAAACAAATCATAATTGTACGACGCGATCCTAATTTGTCGTCCATACGTGCCATCGCAATTGCGCCAATACCGCCTGCAATATTCATAGCAATTGCAAACAGCATGATGTCAGAAAATTGCATGTCGAGCGTACCTGCCGCATACAGGCCGCCGACAGCAAACAAAGTCACCAACCCGTCGCGATACAAAGC
>DATCRN010000026.1:0-2244 GCA_036568945.1 Alphaproteobacteria bacterium
GAAATAAAGTGAGCAACGTGACAAGCAAACAACCCGAGCCCGTGCAAATATCTAAAATTTCAGCCGAACGAAATTCAGTCAAATGCGCGCGTGCGGCATCAATGAGTGTTTCAGAATCTGGACGCGGGTCTAACACATCGCGACTTACGATAAAATCAAATCCATAAAATTCACGATGCCCAGTAATTTTGGAGACAGGTTCACGCTTCAATCGTCGCGCGATGGCGTCTTTTAGGATCGCTTCGCCTTCATGCACGGTTGCATCGGGTTTTAACAAAACATCTTCCGGTGCATGTCCGGTGATATAGGCAACAAGCAAACGCGCATCGAGATCGGCAGACTCAATACCGCCATCGCGCAGCGCTTTACGCGCATCCTGATACAAATCGTTTAAACTGGTCATAGCGTAATTATATCACGCAGCGTTTAGCGTTGCCAAACGCTGCGCTTGGTCTTCAGCCATCAAAGCCTGGATAATTTCATCAAGATCCATGCCCGTCATAACCCGATCAATGGCATAAAGAGTCATATTGATGCGGTGATCCGTCACCCGGCCTTGCGGAAAATTATAGGTACGAATGCGTTCCGACCGGTCGCCGGACCCAACTTGAGATTTGCGATCAGCGGATCGCTCGCTTGCTAATTTTTCGCGCTGAAAATCATAAATTTTGCTTTTCAAAAGGCGCATGGCCTTGTCTTTATTTTTATGTTGCGATCGTTCTTCCTGCATCGCAACCACAAATCCTGTCGGCAAGTGCGTGATGCGTACGGCGGATTCAGTTCGGTTCACGTGCTGACCACCCGCACCGGATGCACGATAGACATCGATGCGCAAATCTTCGTCGCGAATTTCAAGATCGACATCTTCAGCCTCAGGCAACACAGCAACGGTCGCAGCCGACGTATGCACACGGCCCGAGGCTTCGGTTTCCGGTACACGCTGTACGCGATGCACGCCCGATTCAAATTTGAGATGGGAGAAAACATCGACACCGCTGACTTCGATCACGACTTCTTTGATGCCGCCCAAATCGCTTTCCGCGATGTCCATAAGTTCAAAGCGCCAACCTTTATTAGCGGCATATCCCTTATACATGCGCATTAAATCGGCGGCGAATAAAGCAGCCTCATCTCCACCCGTCCCTGCTCGGATCTCGAGGATCGCAGATCCCGCATCAGCGGCGTCTTTGGGCAGCAGCGCAATTTGCATTTGCTTTTCCAAAGCGGGGATTTTTTCTTTTAAGACTTGTAATTCCTCATTCGCGACCGCCTTTAGTTCTGGGTCGGATAACATGGCTTCCAAATCTGCGCGCTCTTTAAGTGCGGATTGATAAGCGGTCGCGATATCGACGATTTCCTGAAGATCGGCATATTCTTTGGAATATTTGATAAATTTTTCGCTTGGCGTATTCGGGTCAGCCATGAGCGCCGCCAATTCTTGGTGGCGTGATAGAATACCATCAATATGGGATTCAAAGGACATGGCGTACCCGTTGCACACCTGGTAGTGCGTTGATTTCCGGCATCAGCATGTCGCTTCCGCCATCCACAACGCGCGCACGATAACGATGTTGATCGGTTAACCTTTGACGCGGCTTTTTTGGTTCGTGCCATACTTTCTGCACGCACGGTAATTTACGAACGGCTTTAATCGCAGCCATACGCATCTTCGTATTCGCCTCGGCAGCAAAAAGGATGATTAACTCGGATGTGGGCGCGGGATAGCTCATGCGGCCTTTCCTTTAATGGGATCGGGTAGTTTGTTGTTGATAGCAGCAGCCTTTTCCTCGACCAATTTAACGATGTGATCGACTAAGCTTTCATCACCTTCTTGGATGCGGTGGTGTTGATCACCGCCTAAATAAATTTGGTGCGTACCGCGACCACCACCAGTGAGGCCAATATCAGTCATCAGCGCTTCACCGGGCCCATTCACGACGCAGCCGATAATGCTAAGCGTCATGGGCGCAGAAATATGTGCGAGGCGTTCTTCCAAAATTTGTACAGTCTTAATGACATCGAATTGTTGACGCGCGCAGGATGGGCAGGAAATCACATTCACTCCACGGTGGCGCAAACCAAGGCTTTTTAAAATATCAAAGCCAACTTTAACCTCTTCAACCGGGTCAGCCGACAAGGATACACGGATCGTATCCCCAATGCCGGACCATAATAAATTGCCCATGCCGATGGATGATTTCACGGTACCGGAACGCATACCCCCTGCTTCGGTGATTCCTAAAT
>DATCRN010000027.1:0-4180 GCA_036568945.1 Alphaproteobacteria bacterium
GGCCAAGCCAACGCGCTTTCGCGCCTGTTGCGATGATGAGTGTGTCGGCAAGATAGGTCGTGCCGCCTTCGGCCTTACAGACAAACGGACGTTTGTTGAAATCGACATCGGTAATGTAGTCCCATACCATCTTGGCACCGACATGCTCGGCTTGACCTTTCATCTGTTCCATAAGCCAAGGGCCTTGGATTGGGTCTTTGAAGCCGGGGTAATTTTCGACGTCGGTTGTGACCATCAATTGGCCGCCGGGCTCGCGTCCCTGCACCAAAATCGGCTGTAAATTTGCGCGCGCGGCATAAATAGCTGCTGTATAGCCTGCCGGACCGGAGCCGATAATCAGGACTTTTGTCTCAACTGTGTTTGTCATGGATGTGAAATTACCTTCCCCTAATGAAGACTGATATAGCGCGATTGCTATAAATCCCCAGCTTTCTAAACAAGCCAAAATTTGACTTTGGAGCACCAAAATCCGTACAAATGCCTGTTTTCATAAGAAATGGACAGGGTTTGGATACTAAGCAACTCAGCACGATTTTTATGTGTGCCGCGGTCGGCTGCGGTGGGGCAGCCTTGATCGGTGTCGGCTATGATGCCTTTGGGGTCAACCTGGCCCAAGCCTTTGCGGGTGTCTTTGGCGGCGCTGTGCCGACCGTCCCGCAAAGCTGGATGGAATTTTGGCCGCAAGTGCCGCGTCTACTCTTTAATACGATCAGCGGCCAATGGAATCCTGAGGACGTCAAATATGCGATTAAACTCGGCACAGTCGCATTCTGTGTGGGCGGTATTGCGACGGGCGTTAGCTCATGGGCTTTTGGCCGGATGTTACCGCAGCCTTTATTTTCGCTGCTACGTCCGCGGCATCGTTAAGCGGCGGATAGCGCCAAAATTCTAACTTGCCCTTTTGATACTCATTCAAATTGCGCGTAATGCCTTTTAGGTCCAAGAGTACTTGGAACGCATCGAACCGTGCCGATCCACCACTAATGTCAAAACGGTAAACGGGTTTGCCAGTTGTCGCAGCTTCAGACAACATCGACACGCTATCAGACGTCACGATGATTGCATCGGCAAGTGCGAGGAACCCTTCATACGGATTATCACCCTGCCCGTCCCAGATATAAGCATTCGTACCTGCCAACGTTTCACGCAAAATGCGCGTATTATCATCGCCCGTGCGACGGGATGCGGTGATCATAAGACCATAGCCACAGTCGTTTAGCGTTTTGAGATGCGCCGCCAGCTTTTCCATGTTGGATTGGCGCATAGTATGCGTACGCGACGACCCACCGATGAGAACCGCAACACGCGGCTTTGGTAGATGCGCAAATGTTGGCACCCATTTAATTTCTGCTTCTTGCAAACGCTTAGGTGTTAGGTTGTTCGGGGCGCCGATGATTTGAATAACGTTAGGGCCTTTGAGGTCGTCATGAACGGGTGTGGCGATCAAATCAAATTTATGCCGATGCACTTTGGGATCAAGAATGCAGACCGTAAATGTGCGATCATGACTCATCTTTTTGATCCAGAGTGCAAGGCCTACGGATTTACGTCCGCCACAGATGAGTACATCAGGCCATGGCGGTGTAATCTTCTCCCCAAACCCAAAACGAATACCAATATTGATATAAGGCGACAGGAAGCGCCATGGGTTGCGCAGGCTGATGCGTTTTACTAGGGGTTCGACACCCAAAGCTTCCGCCACGGCGACGCACTGTTTTTCAGTGCCGGTCAAACCGCGCTCAACAAGAACCCACACGGATAGCGTTTTATCCATGTGGGTTTTGTACTCACAAAAATGACTTATGAATAGAGGTGCTTATCCAATGGAATAGCGAAAGGCCCCTTTAAAGGGCAGCTCCGATGGCACGGCGATATCGCTCACCGTTGCCTTATTGTCGTTGCTGACGACGGGTTGCGGGTGGACGACGCTATCGGCCGCCCCAATACCAGCCACCGTGAGATAAGTTAAAGCGCCTACCCCGGTTATTGCTCCAGCCGCACTGCTGAACATAGCGCGCGTGGTATGTTTGGAATAGGCTGTAGCGACGGCGACCCCAATAATGCCGCCCACGAGCGATGTGCCAAACACAAGTGCACCGCCTACGAAACCGGCAACAGCTGGACCAAATACAACGCCCAGCACGGCGGTTGCCACGATTTTCTCAATGAAGCCAGCCCCGGCACCAATGCCGGCACCTGCCGCACCAACAACAAACGCGCCAAGAGCACCTGGCGCGTTTTGTAGAAATCCTTGAGCGGAAGCGATGGGGTTGAATTTGTTTTTTATGGGTTCTGGTTCTAATGGATGCACTGTGTAACTCCCTTTTTATGAGGGCTTGATTGCCCTTTAAAAAAATCGTCTCACAAACAAATTCCGCATTGCTATTTTTTTCTGCAGCGCAAAAAAGGTCGGGATTATTCCCAACCTAGCGGCTTTTAAATTTAGAATTTTCCCGACGAGTCTTAGCTGAAACGTAATGCCAGATTGCTTGGCAACGGTAGCGCCACTTGCGGTGCGGACTCTAGCATACTGACTTGCATATTCTGCGCTTGAATGACTTCACCGATGTTTCGGCCATGCACATAACCAAGGACGAGCCCCAAAGCTAGAACACTACCGAAGGTGGCGCCCGTCTGCGCAGCTTTATAATAAGGCGACTCTTTATGCTTCGCGAACCATTCATCCAGGAATCTGTATTTCGTGAAAAGCACAGGAAAACCGATACCGATCGCCATGCTCGTAGCAATTGAAAGCGGGCCCAGCTTTGAAAACGCGCCGACTTGGTCTGCATGGTTGGCCATATTGGCGATCGTGAACAAGGCCCCCGTAGCTGCGACGAATGCGAAGGTGCTGCTGAAGCTTGCTGTTAGTTTGATCTTGTGCGCGGCTGCCTTAGCAAATTCGGGATTAAGTTCAAGCGGTCTAGCAAGCATGATGCCCCTTCATCTGTTGGTATAACAGGTGTAGAGGCATTTACCGTAACTGTCAAATGGCCTAAGTATCGAGGAAGGACCGCAGCTTCTTCGAACGGCTCGGATGCTTGAGTTTGCGCAACGCTTTGGCTTCGATCTGACGGATACGTTCGCGGGTCACGCTAAACTGTTGGCCGACTTCTTCCAAGGTGTGGTCGGTGTTCATGCCGATACCGAAACGCATGCGAAGCACACGCTCTTCACGCGGCGTTAAGCTGGCCAACACGCGGGTCGTGGTTTCCTTCAGGTTCGAATGGATTGCGCTTTCAAGCGGGTTGATCGCGTTTTTATCCTCGATGAAATCACCCAAGGATGAATCTTCTTCATCACCAATCGGTGTTTCAAGCGACACAGGTTCCTTGGCGATTTTGAGGACCTTGCGAACCTTGTCGAGCGGCATGTGCAGGCGTTCGGCCAGTTCTTCCGGTGTCGGCTCGCGACCCAGTTCGTGCATCATCTGGCGTGATGTACGCACCAGTTTGTTAATCGTCTCGATCATGTGAACCGGGATACGGATTGTGCGCGCCTGGTCGGCGATGGAACGGGTAATGGCCTGACGGATCCACCACGTCGCATATGTCGAGAATTTATAACCGCGGCGATATTCGAATTTATCAACGGCCTTCATCAAACCGATGTTGCCTTCCTGGATCAGATCCAGGAATTGCAGACCGCGGTTGGTGTATTTTTTGGCGATCGAAATCACGAGACGCAAGTTGGCCTCGATCATCTCTTTCTTCGCGCGGTTGCTTTCGCGCTCGCCTTTTTGAACGGTGGTCACAATACGGCGGAACTCGGGGATCGGCAGGCCTGCTTCTTCTTGCGTCAGCGCAATTTCATCGCGCATGCGTTTGATGGCGTCTTTGTCTTTTTCGACCCACTTGGCCCAGCCTTTGCCTTTCAGCTTGCCGACGCGCTGGATCCATTTCGGATCGGCCTCGTGACCGAAATATTCCTGCATGAACTCTTCACGCTTCACGCCGGAATCCGTCGCCATACGCAAGAACTTGCCTTCGAGGCCAACGAGGTTGCGGTTGATTTTATAGAGACGGTCGAGCAACTGATCGATACGTGCATTGTTCAAATGCACCTCGTTCATGTGTTTTACCATTTCGTCTTTGTGCTTTTGGTATTTTTTCTCGATCGCCGGTTCTGGCTGTTTGCCGGCCTGGAACGCTTCGATGCGCTTGTCCTGTTCTTTGGACAT
>DATCRN010000028.1:0-2577 GCA_036568945.1 Alphaproteobacteria bacterium
ATAAAGATTTTGAAGAAACCAGCCTGGTCCCGCCGCTTGGTAATGGCCCTTACAAAATTACCAAGGTCGATGCCGGTAAATCCATCACCCTGACACGCGTCAAAGATTGGTGGGGTGAAAATCTGCCTATCAACAAAGGCCGTTATAACTTCGATACGATCACAGTCGATTATTATCGTGATGCGACCGTTGCGCTCGAAGCTTTATTTGCGAACCGTTATGATTTGCGTCAAGAGAACATCGCTAAGGTTTGGGCCACGGGATATGACGCACCGCCAGTTAAAGATGGGCGTATTAAAAAAGAAGAAATTAAAAACGGTTTGCCTGCCGGTATGCAGGCCTTTGTGATGAATGTTCGCCGTCCTGTTTTTGCTGACCGCAATGTCCGCAAGGCACTGCAATATGCTTTTGATTTCGAATGGGCAAACCGTTCCCTCGCGCACAATGCGTATACGCGTAACGATTCCTTCTTTGAAAATTCTGAATTCGCATCGAGCGGTGTGCCACAAGGCAAAGAACTGGCCCTACTGAACGGCTTTAAAGACCAACTACCGCCGGAGTTGTTCACCGAAGAATTCAAAAATCCGGTAACCGATGGCCAAGGTGATGCGCGCGATAACCTGCGTACAGCCATGCAAATCTTAGACAACGCCGGCTGGACCGTCGGTGCGGACGGCATTCGCGCCAAAGACGGTGTTAAACTGCAATTTGAAATCATTGAAAACCAGCCGGAGTTCGAGCGTTGGGTTCTACCCTTCATTCGCAACCTGCGTCGCATCGGCATCATTGCCAATTTCCGCGTCGTAGATACTGCGCAAATGGTCCAGCGTTTAAACGATTTTGATTTTGATATGACTGTATCCGGTTTTGGACAATCCAACAGCCCGGGTAATGAGCAACGCGAATTCTGGGGATCCGACAAAGCCAATGCGCCTGGATCACGGAATATTATCGGTATTAAAAATCCAGTCGTCGATGTCTTGGTTGATAAAATCGCGACCGCTAACACCAAAGAAGATTTGTTGGCATCTGTCCGTGCACTTGATCGTGTTTTATTGTGGAACTATTACGTGATTCCGCAATGGTATACAGGTGTATGGAAGGTCGCGTATTGGGATAAGTTCGGACGCCCTGAAAAACAGGCACCTTACGCAATCGGCATTTCCGACACGTGGTGGATCAGGAAATAAAGAAAATGCCTTGGCGGATCAGGTTTGCCGCCACAAGAGTCAAAACCACTTTTAAGACAACATCAAACAGATGTTCCGGGATTGCGTTGAGCAAGCGCGTTCCTGCCCAAGTACCGACGAAGCCAACTAAAATCATTAGAATGATTAAACCCAGCCATTCCTGAATCGCAACGCCAAGCCACACAAAAACGATCACCTTCAAAAAGTGTTGTGTCAGAACGCACGCAGCCTGCGTACCGATTAATTCCTGACGCTTTAACCCTACGCGTCGTAAAGTTGCATTGGTCAGTGCCGCCGCCGTGCCCAACATCGTCGACAAAAATGCCGTCGTCATGCCAAGGAGCGGAAATCCGAATTTTTCGATGTGCGGAATGGTGATCTTCGGACCCCACACCATCCATAAAATGAAAACGCCGATGATGATCAGCAATGTGGACTCGGGTAAGCTTACGAAGAACAAACCGCCAGCTAAGGCACCCACAATTCCACCCGCTGCATATTGACGTACAATTTTCCATTGCACATGCGCACGCTGTGCGATCGTACGACCCGTATTTGAACCCATTTGGATAAACGCGTGGACTGCAATGAGAGTATTCACAGGCACGACGCTGGCCAACACGCCAAGCAGGGCCGTACCACCGCCAATTCCAACGGATGCACTCATGAAAGAGGTGAAAAAACTAAGCGCAACAAGGCCTAGCGCCTGCCACAACGGGATCGCATGGGGGAATAAAAATTGTTGAATCTGATCAAATAGGATGGGCATGACAGACGGAAATCTATAGAATCTCGGAGCAACTCAAGGACTCTATACTATGGCGATTGCGATCATCATACCAGCCCGTTACGGATCGACCCGTTTCCCTGGCAAACCACTGGCTCTTTTGAACGGCCGCGCCATGATCGATCATGTGCATGATAAGGCTATCACCGCCATTGATGGCAACCCGGATGTCCGCATTGCCATTGCCACCGATGACACAAGAATTAAAAACCATTGTGAAAAACAGGGCATGACTGTGATCATGACGCCGGAAGATTGCGCAACCGGATCTGACCGCGTAATCGAAGCCGCCGACCGCATGGGTATGATGGCTGATGATGTCGTCATTAACCTTCAAGGTGACGCGCCCATGATGCCGACCGAAGCATTGCAAGCAGTCTTGAACGAATTTTGGAACAACCCAGGCACGCGTGTTGCAACGCCGGTCAAGCGCTTGAAATGGGATGAACTTGATCATCTGCGTGAAGCAAAAAAAACCACGCCTTTTTCCGGCACGACTGTGGTGATGAATACACAAAACCGTGCATTGTGGTTTTCAAAAAACATCATCCCCGGTATGCGCAAAGAAGCGAAATTACGCGAGGAAGGCCCCTATTCTCC
>DATCRN010000029.1:0-4834 GCA_036568945.1 Alphaproteobacteria bacterium
CCCAAAATACCTTTGAGTGGGCCGTCGGCAGCCTTCTTGATTGCGTCGATCACTTCCTCCTTAGAGGTCGCTTTCTTAGCGATAAATTTGAAGTCGACGACCGACACGTTGTGCGTCGGCACGCGGATCGATGTACCGTCCAGTTTACCGTTCAACTCCGGCAGCACCTTGCCAACTGCCTTCGCAGCCCCTGTGGATGTCGGGATCATGTTGAGCGCAGCAGCACGTGCGCGATGCAGATCCTTGTGTGCCGTGTCGACCGTGTTCTGATCTCCGGTGTAGGAATGGATCGTGGTCATGAACCCTTTTTCAATGCCGATTGCGTTATTCAGGACGTAAGCGACAGGGGCGAGGCAGTTGGTCGTGCACGATGCGTTGGATACGATCAGGTGATCCTTGGTCAGCTTGTCATGGTTCACGCCATAAACAACGGTCAGGTCTTCATCGGTTGCTGGCGCGGAAATCAGGACTTTCTTAGCGCCGGCCTGTAGATGTAATGCAGCCTTGGCCTTGTCCGTGAAGATGCCCGAGCATTCAAAGGCGATGTCGATACCCAGATCTTTCCATGGCAATTTGGCCGGATCGCGTTCTTGGACGGAGACGATTTTTTTACCGTTGATGACCAAGTCGTTACCATCCACTTCAACGGGGAATGGGAAGGGACCATGGACGCTGTCATATTTCAGTAAGTGCGCATTGGTTTTTGCGTCGGCCAGATCGTTGATGGCCACGATTTCGATATCCTTGCGGCCGGATTCATACAACGCGCGGGCAACCAAACGGCCGATACGGCCAAAACCATTAATCGCAACTTTTAACGTCATTCTTTTCTTCCTTCGTTATTTCGCTGCGGCGACGATCGCTTCAGCGGTAATGCCAAAATGTTTATATAGGTCAGGCGATGGGGCAGACTCGCCGAACGACTTCATGCCGATGAACGTGTCGCCGTCTTCCAGGTACTTATCCCAAGATTGGCGAACGGCGGCTTCAATGATGATACGTTTAGCCGATTTCGGGCCTAAAACGGACGCTTTGTACGCTTCATCCTGTTTCTCAAATAATTCAATGCATGGCATTGAAATAACCTGAATTTTCTTGCCTGAATCTTTGAGCTGACCAAAGGCCGCAGCGGCAATTTCAACTTCTGAGCCGGTACCGATTAGGACCAGATCTGGGGCACCATTTTCGAAGTTCTTACGCAAGATATACCCACCTTGCGCACAAAGGTTGGTCTGCTCTGGTTTGGTCCGTTGCTGGACCAAAGCTTGGCGCGTGAGTGACAATAAGGACGGTCCCGTCGTGTTATCCAATGCGATCTGCCAGCACTCTGCCGTCTCAACGGCATCGCACGGACGCATCACGATCAAGTTTGGAATAACACGCAAGGCTGCCAAATGTTCGACTGGTTGGTGCGTCGGTCCGTCTTCACCCAAGCCGATACTGTCGTGCGTCATCACATGAATGACCGGCGTCTTCATCAGTGCGCCGACACGAATGGCTGGGCGGCAATAATCGGCGAACTGCAAGAACGTGCCCGAGTACGGCAAGATGCCGCCATGTAAAGACATACCGTTCATGATCGCAGCAGTACCATGCTCGCGCACCCCGTAATGGATATAACGGCCGCCATACGATCCAGCTTGGATGGCGGCGGTGCCTTTCTTGTATGTGTTAACTGAACCGGTTAAGTCAGCGGATCCGCCAATCAGCTCCGGCACCGCGTCCAGCAACACGTCTAGGACATTGCCTGAGGCTTGGCGTGTAGCGATCTTCACCGGGTTTTCCACAAGGCTTTTCACCAGCTTATTCACAGGCTCTAAACTACGATCTGAATATTTCCCTGAGATCGCCGTATCGAAATCAGCCTTCTTAGCTGATGCTTTATAACGACCTTCCCAGTCTTTACGTGCGGCTTGGCCACGCACGCCGGCCTTGCGCCATTCGTCCAAAACGTCTTGCGGGATGACGAACGGTTCATGCGACCAGCTTAAGGCGCTACGTGTTCCGGCAATTTCTTCAGCACCCAAAGCCGCGCCATGAGCCGCTGCAGTATTTGCTTTGGTAGGCGCTCCATATCCAATCGTCGATTGGCAACGGATCATTACCGGCTTGTCTGATTTTTGTGCTTTGGCGATAGCCGCATCAATCTGATCGAAGTCATGCGCATCGATAGTGATGACTGTCCAGCCATAGGCTTCAAAACGCTTGGTTGGATCCTCGGTGTAGGACAGAGTTGTTGGGCCATCGATCGAAATGCCGTTATCGTCATAAAGGCAGATCAGCTTGTTCAGCTTCAGGTGACCGGCCAGACTGCACGCTTCGTGGCTGATGCCTTCCATCAAATCACCGTCGCCCGCCATACAGTATGTGTAATGGTCAACAAGGTCGTTGCCGAAACGCGCATTCATAATGCGCTCAGCCAAGGCAAAGCCCACGGCATTCGCAATGCCTTGGCCCAGCGGACCCGTCGTGGTTTCGATGCCGACTTCAAAATTCTTTTCCGGGTGACCGGCGGTCAGCGCATGGAGCTGACGGAAATTCTTGATCTCATCGAGCGTCATCTTTTCGTATCCGCACAGATATCCAAGTGCGTAAATCAGCATCGACCCGTGTCCGCCCGATAAAATGAAACGATCGCGATCTGCCCAAGTCGGATTGGTCACATCGAACTTCAGATATTTTTGGAAGAGGACGGTTGCGACATCCGCCATCCCCATCGGCATGCCGGGATGGCCGCATTTAGCTTTTTCAACCGCATCCATCGCAAGTGCCCGGATGGCATTCGCGTAAATGCGGGATGGGTGCGCCGTATCAACGGCATGGGCGGAACGAAGGGCAGTAGCAGTGGAGGTCGAGGCCATAATCTCTTGGTCAGGGTCGGGGTTGCTTCGCGCATACCATAAGGTCTAAGGCCGCAGGGTCAAGCAAAGGATTACGGGCATCCAATGAAAATTGCGGGGTAACCCTTGGTCATGCTATGGAAAACAAAATTAGAGGTTTTTGAATGTCCCGCAAGGAAATCAGCACCGAGTTTCTCAATCTCGCGCATACGCGCCCGGCCACTTTAGCCGCCGTGGGCGATGGCAATATCGATCAAGCCGTGAATGTCATCAAAAGCTGGCGCAACGAACGACCAGAATTTACCGCTGTGGTCGATGCGATTGTCGGCATGTTTGGGTTTTCCCCATATCACCGCGGCATGATCATGGCGGCGGCTGATCTAGCGGCTGAGCCGCGTACTTTATTCTATCACGACAATCAACACAGCCTGGAGCGCTTCTTCATCGCCTCTATTCTCGGCATGCAGGCAATCAAGGAAGCGCGCGAACCTCTCGAGAAAATCGCGATCATGATGACCTCCGCGCTTGTGTTGGATTACGGTCATGATGGCAGCACGAATTGGAATCCTAAACGCGAAGAAAACGATCAGCTAAAAATGCAAAGCCGCGCGGTCGAACGCGTAACCCCCGCTTTATTCGGCGATTACGGTATTAGCTGGCACGACTGGAATGCTGTGGAGGCGCTGGTTTATGCCACGGATGACAGCATCGACCCGGAACGCTTTAAACGTGAGCCTTTGCTGGCAAGATCCGTCGCAACAGGTTTGAAAATGTATCTGTTCAGAGAAGAAGGCGAAAAGCCGGACGAGCATGTTTTGCATTATAAAATCCGCCATATCTTACATGATGATCAATACGCCGAATGCGCACAAATGCTTCAAGATGCGGATGCCGGCAAAGATTTATTGGATGTCGGCTTTGCGAAACGCGCCGCCAAAAATTTCGCTAAAGAACAACGTGATTTAACCGGCTATAACACCAATATGGAAGTCTTTGAACGCTTGGGTCTCGGCCGCATGTTTTCCATCAGCGGTAAAGCCTTGATGGGTGATCGCATTGAACAGACAATGAATACCCTAAGCCACACGCCGAAACTAAAAGTGGCGCACGCCAAGGCCCAACCGTCCACTTAATCAAAATTTGCCTTTAGAGGCTTAAGTCCGCTAAGCCGTTAGCATGGCTACCGCACGTCCGTCCGATCCTGAAATTCTGCTGGCTTTACCAGCCAAGCTCAAAGCTCCTTTAGCGCAGGTCCGTGGTCCTAAACCGCTGGTATTGCTGCTCCACCCGCCTAAAACCGGCGGTACCACTCTGCATTTTAATCTGGAAGCCTCGCAATCGGCCAAGGATCTGCCGTATACACGCCTCCGCGTTGACCGCAAATGGACTCCGCCGACGCTGATCGTCCGCAATTGGACAGGCGCTTGGGATTCCCCAAGTATCAATGAAGATGTCCTGAAGCCATTGATGAAAGCGCCATTGGATCAAACGATCTTTATTTCCGGTCATTTCCCGTACGGCATCGAAAAGCTGCTGATGAAATACTTCCCTAAACGTCCGATCATGTATGTGGGGCAGGTGCGTAACCCCATCGAACGCGAATTGTCCGCGCTTAATTACGAAGCTGCGAAATCCAAAGACGGTGTATCGGTGGAAGATTATTTGCGCATGATTGACCCTCATGATCCTGCCGCGCCACGTTTGATGGATAACCCGCAAACCAGGCTATTTGCCGGGATTGAAGCTATGACCGCGCGCCGCTGCGACCAAACGACGTTCCAGATGGCGCTTACCAATATTGCGCATCGTTTTAATTTGATTGCGACAACTGAACAAACACATCCATTAATGGAAGCCATCGTGGCCGTGCATGGCCTATTACCGGTTGCGTATCACAAATCCAATGTAACCACGCACAAGCGCTTGTTTGATTTTTCGCCCACGCACAAATCCTATTTGCGCGATCTGCATAGTTTCGACATTAAACTGCACCA
>DATCRN010000030.1:0-12395 GCA_036568945.1 Alphaproteobacteria bacterium
GCAAAGCACGGATACGGATTGGATGACGATGGCCAAAATCCATCTGGGATATCCTGCCAGCGCCCCGATTGATTACAATCAAGCCATGGCGAATATCGGTTACATGCCCGATGATAATCCGCACCCAATGCCGATCCGCGAACTGATCATCCATATTTTATATGCGCCCGGCGGATCATTCCGTGATCAAGACGCAGGCATCAGTGATTTAACCATGCCGATTGCTAAATCCTGGGGTTATATTCCAACCATCCTAAGGTCCATTCGTCTTGCTGAAAACGAACGCCCGAAAAAAGACCGCTTACAACAGCCAATGCGCGAAGACGGCAATGTGCTGATCTTCCCTAAAAAATTCCCAGCCGTCGATTATTTACGCAAATTAGAAAGGCTGGAAGATTACCGCATCGGATCGATTTTCAATCATCCGGTCAGCCGGGGCGCAGAGTCCGCGAATTATTTGTTCCATGAACTGCGCGTGGCGCAAGTCGACCCGCCTCATTTCGGCTTCAAGGCGCATGATGAAGAAAAACTCAAAAATCTGCCTAAACTCAGCGATGCGATGGATGCGCTACGCAACCTGCGCCGTGATGAGGACGCTCGTTATATCGCCGTGACAGGTTGGCTGCGGTCCAATCCATTCAACGATCATGTAATGGATGAACTTGGGATTTCGCGCGCTTTATCCGGTATCTTGATCCGTGCTGCCGGTATGGATTTGATGATCCAATCTTCTGAATATTTAAGCCAAGGCGGAAAAATTCGTAACATTGATTATCTCTTGTTCAATGCGCTCACCACACCGAATACATCGAATGCAGACGTTTTAGAACTGGTGAAGTATCAGCGGGGATATGCGGACACGACCGTTCAAGCGATCCTGAAAATGCCATGGCAGGAACAAATGGCGGATGAGCTCGGCGTAAAATCGCTGGATGAAATCGCCGCGCGTTTTGACCATTTGCCTGCGCACAATGCGTTGGTGCGCGACTGGTTTCCGGACATGAATGCCCGCATTTTGGCGGCTGCAGGCATGAAACCCAATCTGCTTCCACAGGGCGGAAAACCAACCCCTTCGTAAGAATAGCTTGAAATTGTTCTTGTTTTGTTCTAGTCTCGGTCTTGAGCAAAACAATGGATGCATTCAACCCACCATCTCCGACCGGCGCTAGATGGCTGTTCATCGACATGAACAGCTACTTTGCGTCGTGTGAGCAGCAAGAAAATCCAAAACTGCGCGGCAAGCCCGTCATTGTCGTGCCGATGATGACAGATGGTACTTGCGCCATCGCGGCATCGTATGAAGCTAAAAAATATGGCATCAAAACCGGCACCAATGTCGGTGACGCCAAGCGCATGTGCCCGGATTTAAAACTCGTGATGGCGCGGCATGATGTCTACACGCAGTATCATGAACGCTGGGTTGATGAAATCGACCAACACACGCCTCTTACCAAAGTGTGGTCGATTGACGAAGCGTCCTGCAAGCTCGAACCACGCAATCAAACGATCGATGCTGCTATGCGTGTTGCACAAAATATCAAAGACGGTTTACGCAAGAATATTGGCGAATGTATTCGCTGTTCCATCGGCGTTGCACCCAATGGATACTTGGGCAAAATAGCCTCCAACATGCAAAAGCCGGATGGCCTGGTCGTCTTGGAGGGCCGGAATTTACCGGGCCCCCTGCTCGATCTCGATCTGTCCGATTTGATCGGAGTCGGCCCCAACATGGAAAAGCGCCTGCAAAATGCGGGCATCTGGTCGATGAAACAATTGTGGGATCTATCGCCAAAACATTTACGCGCCATTTGGCGCAGCGTGGAAGGCGAACGATTTTGGTACAAGCTACACGGCTATGAAATTCCTGATATCGAAACTGGAAAATCCGTCGTGGGCCATTCTCGCGTGCTCGACCCAGAACTGCGCGCGCCGGATAAGGCACTGGATGTCACAAGGCGCCTTACAACCAAAGCCTGCCAACGTCTGCGTCGATATAATATGTATGCCAGCAATTTTTCCTTATCAGTGCGCGATATTAACGGGCGGCGTTGGGGCAATGATCTGCATTTACACCCTGCTCAAGACAGTCTTACCTTCGTACGCATCTTACAAGCGATGTGGGACCAGATGCTGTACGATCTGGGAAGCCCACCCAAACTTAAAAAAGTATCGATCAGTCTCTACGGCCTTTCCGACATTCCCATGGTGACCGGGGATTTATTCGATGTACAAAAAGAAGAGCCACGCGCCGATCCGCTCAAACGCTCTATGTCGGTCAAAAGTGCGGCTTTGTCGGTTGCGATGGATAAAATCACGCGCGATTACGGACCACACATAATCCACTTCGGTGCCAATCCGAAAACAGCGGCAGGTTTCGTTGGTACGAAAATCGCCTTTTCGCGTATTCCCGATATTGCGGAATTTAGTGAGTAATGATTACTGCGGGCGATAACCTGAAATAAAGCTTTCGGCAGAACGACGATCGATGCTGCTGTGCTCGACACCATCTGCATCGGTGAATTTCGATACTTGATGAACAGCAACCTCTTCCAAACGTTCGCGGAGCGTTTTGTGATTTGAGAATGGATGCACCAACGTTTTGATTGGATCGCCTGTAAATATTTTTCCATCGCGCGCAAAGATGGCCGTGCGCTGATTGCGATAGCTGACGATGTAATCGACGTCTTTGAAGGCAAGTGTAACCGTGTTGCCAAAACTATTGAGAACAGTGAATTCGGCCTTCAGATGTTGTTTTTGTATGTGCTTCATTTTTTCCTCGAAAAGGCACCATACCCAAACGTTAATAATTATGTCAAATTAAATTTGACAAGGAAATTGCGAATTCGCTAAGTCTAAATTATGAAATTCGCACCAAAGGATTGGATTTTCCCGGCTTCCATCATCGGAGGCGGCCTTCTAGGTCTCGCTATTTCCCCATTATTAATCGGTAATTTTTTGGGATTTTTCCCCACGCTACTCACAGCCATTATAGCCGGCAGCTTAAGTGGCGGCGCCGTCCTTAAGGTTCAAGGGAAATCTTTTAAGAATATTCAAAATGAAGATGTGGGACTTCCTATTCTAGCGGGTGGCGTTCTTGGTTTTCTTTTTATCCCGCCATTCATCGCTGTACCCGTAGGCATGGTCGCTGGTGGTTTGATTACCGGTTTATTTGTGGGCGAACATTTAGACAATACGGTTAACCAAAACAAAATTTCCAATCTTCAGAAAAAGATCGATGCCAAAACATCATCGTTTAGAAATGCGCTTAGCCATAAACTAAAACAATTCTCTAAGTTTTTTCAGCCGCGCCAAGAAACGGTTAAGGATCATGTTCAGTACAAACCCAACCCGAAAGATGTGCCGGAGCGTTTTAAACCAAAACCGCGCGACCCTTTATTCGAGGGCACGGGTGTACAACCGCTGCCGCCTTTAAGTCTTGATTGGCAACGCAGGGCAGATCCGCATTGGCAGAATCTCAATGAAAGCGGCAGCATCGCAATTTTGCCGCCGCAAAGACCAAGCGGCCCTTAACCGCACTGCGCTTTATGGCGCAAGAAATGATCCGCGAGCACACAGGCCATCATCGCTTCGCCAATCGGCACTGCGCGAATACCGACGCACGGGTCGTGACGGCCCTTGGTCGTGATATCTGTTTCTTGCCCTTGCTTATCGATCGTTTGCATCGGCGTTAAGATCGATGATGTCGGTTTCACCGCAAAGCGCACGATAATGTCTTGACCCGATGATATGCCGCCTAAAATGCCCCCGGCGTTATTGCTTTGGAATTCCGGCTGGCCACCCGCACCGATGCGAATTTGATCGCCATTCTTCTCGCCACCCCATTCAACTACATCGAATCCGGCACCGATCTCAACCGCCTTCACAGCATTGATGGACATCATCGCCTTGGCCAAATCGGCATCCAGCTTATCGTACACAGGCGCACCCCACCCTGCCGGAACACCGGATGCGTGCACTTCAATAATCGCACCCGCTGATGATCCGGCTTTACGGACGCCATCCAAATAATCAGCCCACTGAGCCACTGCATCTTTATCAACCGTGAAGAAATCATTTTGATCGACTTGACCCCAATCCCAATTATCACGATTAATTTTATGTGGGCCGATTTGCACCACGCTACCGCGAATAGACACGCCGGGAATAATTTTACGTGCGATCGCACCTGCCGCGACCCGGCTTGCCGTCTCGCGCGCAGAGCTGCGCCCACCACCGCGGTAATCACGGATGCCATATTTCTGCTGGTACGTGAAATCCGCATGGCCGGGGCGGAATTTATCCTTCACATCATCATAATCTTTGGATTTCGCATCGACATTTTCGATCATCAGCGAAATCGGTGTACCCGTCGTTTGACCTTCGAATACGCCTGATAGAATTTTGACATCATCCGGCTCGCGACGCTGCGTCGTATGGCGCGATTGGCCGGGTTTGCGTTTATCCAAATAAGCTTGAATGTCCGCTTCTTTTAAATCAAGGCGCGGCGGCACGCCATCGACGACGACACCAATCGCAGGTCCATGGCTTTCGCCCCAGGTTTGATACTGAAATAACGTGCCGAAACGATTGCCGCTCATGATAAATGAACTTTCTCTTTTTGTGCTGATAAAGTGCCATGATCAATGATCGCAACCGTGAGGCGACTGATTGCAACGCGCTTACCGGTCGCCTCCTCCGTAATATCCGTTTGCCACACTTGCGTGCGACGGCCTACGTGCAGCGGAGTACAATGTCCGATGACAGCACCTTGCGTCACCGCACGAATATGATTGGCATTGATTTCAATGCCCACCGCGCGGAATTGATCAGGATCAATGGTCATCCATGATGCAATCGATCCTAAACTTTCAGCCAGCACGCAGGTGGCGCCGCCGTGAAAAATGCCAAAGGGTTGCGTGGTGCGGTGATCGACCGGTAAGCGACCCTTTAAAAAATCGGGCCCTACTTCCGTGAATTCAAAACCAAGGTGCGCGGTCATATTCGTGTTGCGCACCGCTTTTAAGTCTTCGAGCGTATAATTTTTGAACCAAATCATGGTTTAAGAAGCTTACAGCGTCTCTTTCAGGAAATCGAGAGCAGCCGCCCAAGACCGTTTATCGGCCTTTTCGTTGTAGGCCGCGCCCGTAGACGGGTCGTTTCCCGCCTCTTTTTCCGTGAAGGCATGGACCGCATCGGCATATTCGGTGAACATCCAATCAGCCTTGGCGGCATTCATTTCTTCGCGGAACATGCGCACTTGTTCGCGCGACACGTGAGGGTCGGCATTGCCATGGAACACGGCAATCGCAGCCTTGATGCTGCCTGGTTTCGTAGCAGGCATGCCACTGGTCAAATTGCCATGAAAACTGATTGCTGATTTGATATCGGCGCCAGAGCGCGCAAGCTCAAGCGCCATGGCCCCGCCAAAGCAATATCCCATGATCGCGATGCGCGACCGATCTGCATTTTCAATGTCACGCGCGTATGCCAAGGCTGCATTCAAGCGTTCGCGTGCCAGGGTAGGATTGCTTTTATATTTTGTAGCCTCTTCACCCGCAGCCTTCGGATCTTTGGGACGAATACCGCGTCCATACATGTCGATGGCAAAAACATTATAGCCTTCTTTAGCGAGCATATCGGCGCGCATCTTTTCGTAATCGCCGAGGCCTTTCCATTGATGCACGATCATCACAATAGGTGATCCAGTTTCGGGTGCTCGTGCCAAATATCCTTCCAATTCGACATCACCGTCGTGGTAAATGACATTGTCCCCAGCGATGGCGAGAGGCGTTGCAAAGAATAAAGAAAGTAGAAAAAGTCCTAGACGCAGCATGAATTGTAATCCCTTCATACCAAACAATTTAGCGTCTATGGATAAGCGATCAAGCCGCGTCTTTGCCTTCGCTGGCAGCTAGGGAATCAGCCATTTGTTGGAGAAGTTCGGCCGTTTGTCCCGCAGCCTCTGGCTGCACCATGCCAACCGTATGGTAACCAGAATCGACATGCAAAATTTCACCGGTCACGCCGGATCCAAGATCCGAGAGCAGATACAGACCGGACTTGCCAACATCTTCGATCGACACGTTGCGCTTGAGCGGTGCGTTGAGTTCGTTCCATTTCAAAATGAAACGGAAATCGCCGATGCCGGATGCTGCTAGTGTTTTGATTGGACCGGCAGAGATTGCATTCACGCGAATATTGCGCGGACCCAAATCGGTCGCCAGATAACGCACAGATGCTTCCAATCCTGCTTTGGCCACGCCCATCACATTATAGTGCGGCATTACGCGCTCGGCACCGTAATAAGTGAGCGTTAAAAGTGACCCACCTTCGTTCATCAGTTTTGCCGCGCGTTGCGCAATCGCGGTGAAGGAATAAATCGAAATATCCATCGTACGTTTGAAATTCTCGCGCGTGGTATCCAGATACAAACCATCGAGTTCTTTTTTGTCGGAAAACGCAATCGCGTGCACGACGAAATCGATTTTACCCCAGCTCTTTTCAATTTCGGCAAACGTCGCATCGATAGACGCGTCATCGGTCACATCGCACGCCGTCACGATTTTGGAATTCACGGATTCGGCAAGCGGCCGCACACGTTTTTCCAGCGCTTCCCCCTGATACGTAAAGGCAAGTTCAGCACCCTCGTCCGCACAGGCCTTGGCGATGCCCCAGGCGATGGATCGATCATTGGCGACACCCATGATCAAACCCTTTTTACCGTCCATCCATCCATTACGCGTCGTCATTATAAGAACCTTTGCTTAAAGCTTGTTTTGCCGCCCTTTTTAGCCCTTTGGCGCTTAAAAGAAAAGGCCGGGTTTTGGCCCGGCCTTTAAATGCTTCAAAAGCTTGTATTAGTTGACGATTTGCCACGTACCGTCGCTGTTTTGGCAAGCTTGGCCAACAGCGGTTTCCTGGCGTCCGCCGACGTAAATCGTCTGACGGTATTCGCGGCAGTAAGAACCGGACGATGTACGACCGTCGCGGATTGGCACATACGTACCGGAGTTACCCGATTGCGGGTTATTCCACGAAATCGTTTGACCGATCGGCGCTGCATAAGCGCGGCTTTGCGCTTGTTGCATATAGGCAATATCGGCCTTGTCGAGGCTAGCGCCAACGCTG
Organism: Alphaproteobacteria bacterium; assembly: GCA_036568945.1. Lineage (GTDB taxonomy): Bacteria > Pseudomonadota > Alphaproteobacteria > Micavibrionales > UBA1664 > UBA6145. The sequence continues at coordinate 7,129 of DATCRN010000030.1, forward strand.
GAACCGATCAGAGCACCAAGCAGCACACCTGCACCCGTTGCCCACAATTGACCTTTGCCGCCGCCGATTTGGCTACCGGCAAGACCACCGGCCAAAGCGCCTACGCCCGTGCCGATTTGTTGTTTGTTGAGACCGCCGCCGGTATTGCCGTAGCCGTCATATGTATTGTTGTAACCCGTACCGGCACAGCCCGATAAAGCAAGGCCGCCAATCAGCGCGGTAGAGAGTAGAATTTTTTGCATCGACATTGAGGTGTTCCTTTCCTAGATAAGACACTTCAGCTTATATATGACTTTCATTTGCGGCAAAAGGGTGGCCTAAGCATGACATTCTTTGATTTACCCAAAACGGGGACTGACCCTTTTCAGCTTTTCAACGAATGGCTTGAGGACGCAAAAAGTTCCGAAATCAATGACCCGGATGCGATGTGCCTGGCAACCTGCGGCTCTGATGGCCAGCCCTCAGCCCGTATGGTGCTGTTTCGCGGCGCGGGACCAGAAGGCTTTACCTTCAACACCAACATGGAATCGCACAAAGGACGCGATATCGCCGAAAACCCCAAAGCCGCATTATGTATCCATTGGAAATCCTTGGGTCGCCAGATTCGCATCGAAGGCCGCGTAGAGATGTTGGATGAAGTTGAGACGGATAAATATTTCTCGATGCGACCCCGTGGATCCAAAATCGGCGCCTGGGTGTCGCATCAATCACAAGAAGTAGAATCACGCGATAAAATGTTTGAGCAGGTGAAAGAAGTCGAAGCGACCTATGGTGATGGCGATATTCCTCGCCCACCCTACTGGCGCGGATATCGCGTGGTGCCGGAACGCATGGAATTTTGGCAGCAGGGCGAATATCGTTTGCACGATCGTTTTGAATTCATCAAAAACGAAACGGGCGATTGGACCGCCCGTCGTCTCTATCCTTAAGTCATTGCGAGCCTGTATTAACGATTAAGCAGCCTGCAAATTATCGTTGATCGGAACGCCCGGTTCCATTTTTGATGTGCGTATCGCGATGCTGGAGCGCACAGCGGACACGTTTGATGTCGCAAGCAATTCGTTGGTAAGAAATTGCTGGTAAGCTTCCCAGTCGGGTGCCACGACTTTTAAAAGAACATCCGTATCGCCCGACAGCAAATGTGCTTCACGCACTTGTGGCCATTCGCGAATTTTGGTTTCGAATTTGCGCAAGTCTGCATCATTGTGAGAATCCAGCGATACGTGTGCGAACACGGTGATGCCATACCCTAATTTATTCGGATCCAAAAACGCGTGATAAGAACGGATGAAACCGGATTCTTCCAAGGCACGGACGCGGCGCAAACACGGCGGTGCGGAAATGCCGGCGCGTTTTGCAAGATCGACATTGGTGATGCGCCCATCTTCCTGCAGTGTAAGCAGAATTTTGCGGTCAATTTTGTCGAGTTTGCTGCGCTTCATAGCTAGGGCGTCCTTATCTGCCGTTTGGTAATAATCAAACAATTTTTGATGTGGACGTTGGTATAATCTTACAAAAACATGAATTCAAGTTATTAATTTTTTCTGGCGTTAACCTTTCGCCCGGGCCTGCATTTCGTAGGCAAACCGCCGGATAAAACTATCGGCCAGTGCGTAATTGGCTGGGGTGCCAATATCGATAAAGGCTCCTTCGGTCATAACCACACCACAGCATCCCGCTTTGATCAGCGCTGGCACCATACCGGCTTCAAAGGAACTCATGCCAGCGCATTGGTCCAATGTCGTATGACAAAATGCATAAAGGCCGGCATTAATGATGCCGGTTTGCGCCTCGTCAAATGCGATAAGCCTGTCGTCTTTCATTTTAAGCCCGCCATACGATCCGGCGTGATCATGCGAGATGCCTTGAATAGCGACACCAAATTTTTGCGCTTTGCGGATCAAATTTTCCGCGCGCATCTCAAATAAAACATCGCCATTTAAAACCAAAAAAGGATCAGAAAGCGGCATCGCCAAATTAGCCGCTTTCTCTTTGGCATACAAAATCGCGCCGCCAGTTCCTTTCGGCATTTCTTCGACGAAGGTATAGGACGGAATAGGCGACTGTTCCGCTGCCTCGCGAAACAGAGATTCGGTCCCGTCCCGAACGACAAAAAAGGCGCGCCTAAGATTGGAGAGCGAACGGGTCAATTCCCGCATTTGCCATACCGCAAAAGGGGTCTGCAAGATCGGCAGCAAAGCCTTGGGAATCCAGGCGCACAAAGGCCCCATTCGGGTCGCCATCCCCCCGGCTAAAACCACCACATCGATACCGTCTTTGTTCATCTTAAGATCGTCCCTATTTGGGATTTGTAAAAAGACTGTTTTTCCAAGTATAATAGAGGGACAGCGGGGTACTATAAAAATGAAAATGAGGGTTTTCTGGACTTACGTCCACCTATCCGTTTTTTTAGGGTGTTTTTTGGCCGGCTTTACGTCGGTTTCGGCCTATTCGGCTAATGAAATCTGTGACACCGGCCTGCAACAGCGCATCAAGGACGCTTTGCAGCGCAATGCGACTGCCAAACAAGATGCCCTGCACCAAGCCCTGCCCGGCCCTGCCGACCGTGACCAGATTGCCAATACCCCTTGCGTCTCCCGCGAACTGGATAACATTACCGGACAATTTTCCGATCAGATGGGCGGCATGTTAGGCGGTCTTGGCGGCGGGTTGAATTTTGGCGGCGATGCTGGCGACATTCTGAACAATTTCTTCCAATCCGGATTTGAATCTTTAAATGAAGCGGCATCCACGATGCCCGCCATGCTCAATTTCCAAAGCCAGGCATCCAACGTGCTCGGCGATCTGCTCGGATCTTTGGGCGGCTTGGGCGGCACCGGATTTAATAGCGAACTATGCGGCATGATGATCGACATGGTTTTGAAATATATCCAATGCCAAGTGCCATTGGAGCTGCCGGATCTTGGCAGCGGCTTGAATGCATCCCTCAATATCGATCTGCCTGACAATTGTGCTGGCAATGCGTTGCGCGATTCCATGTATGAAATCAGCAATAGCCGTGCGTTTGAAACGCTAGCGCAGCCAATGGATTTTAGCGGCGGGCAATACACACCGGGCACTGCTGATTTTAGGAACGGTGATTAATGCGCAGCGGACTTTTCATCCTGGGTATTCTTGCGGTTGGCTTATTGGCCATACCGGCCCATGCGACAAGTGCGGCCAAGCCGAAACCTGCTTGGATGGAAATTTTACCGACCAAGCAGACGACAGATGCGCAAGCGGCTAAAACAGCCGAGATCTTGCTGATGAATGAGATCAAACAATTGATCGATCCGAAAAGCCCGTTCTTTTTAGCCGCGCGTTATTTCAATGCGCCCGGGCTTCCGAAAAATTCCTTCATCATCGCGAAATTTGAAGGCGCGCCTTATTGCGGCACGATGGGATGCATAACCTATTTCCTCAAAAAAACGGATCCGCAAAAGAATGTTTGGAAAATTGCGCACACCAGCAACTACAATTCCATACTGACATCCGAAGCCTTGCTCGCGCGCCAGCCGTCATTTTATACCAAAGGTACAGGACAATCGCCTTATAGCCGTTATAACGCTGCGACAGAGAAGTACGAAAACCGTAGATGACACATTTTCGTTCAATCCTTCATCTGTTCATTCTGACACTGGGCCTGTTTTTAGGCGCGCATGCAGCTGTGTCCACAGCGCATGCAGGCGTGTTGGATGAAGGCGGAATGGTGGGTGGCGGCGGTGATGCCGGCGGCGAATGCTCGATGGAGGACTATTACAATTCCTTAGGCGGCAGCGAAAATGGGGGTGCCTACGGTGGCGCAGATTGTAATGGCGAACCGGGATCAGGTTGCGCCTGTAATACCATCGGCTGCTGTGGCAAATATCAATTTTGCCCAAGCACACTTGCCGGCTTAGGTTACAACCGCACTGAATTCATCAATAGCCCTGAGCAACAGGAAGAAGCGATCCGTCGCTTTACTGAAAACAACTATAACTATCTCGTTGAACATGGCGCAGCCGACTATATCGGCACAACAGTGAACGGCGTCGAAGTAACTTGGTCTGGTCTTTTGGGTGCAGCGCACCTGGGTGGCGCAGCTGGTGCAATGAAATTATTGACCAGCGGTGGTGCCTATAATCCCAATGACAATCCCAACAATCCCGATCAAGGCACGTACTTATCCGAATATATGGATAAGTTTAAAGGCTTCGACACGGAAGGCGGCGCAGGCTCGGGCGATTGCGACATGAGCATCGATAGTCCGCCGGGTGGATTCCAAACGGAACAAATCTGCGACAACGTGATCAAAGATCAGCTCAAAGACGCATTGAACGAGCACAAAGAATTCCGCGCCAATGTCATGCGCAATCGTATTACGCCGCCTGTATCGCGCGATCAAATCGCAAATGAGCCGTGTGTGTCGCAGGAACTCAATAATATCAGCAGCCAATTCAGTGACGTTGGCGGTATTCTCAATATCTCTGGCAGCGGTGGCGCGGGCGATATTTTAAACAATTTCTTTAAATCTGGTTTTGAGTCTTTGAACGAAGCGGCATCCAGCATGCCTGCGATGCTCGATTTCCAATCGCAAGCATCCAGTGTGCTTGGTAACCTCCTAAGCTCGCTTGGTGTAGGCGGCGCGTTTAATAATGAACTTTGCGGCATGATGGCGGATATGGTCTTGAAATTCATCCAGTGCGCTGTGCCGATGGAATTGCCGTCCTTCGACCTGACCATTGGCGGGGACTTCGATATCAATAGCCTGCTACCCGATAATTGCGCGGGCGAACTTGCAAGGGATGCCCTGTTCGGTGCCGCCAACAGCACGCAAAATGAGGGCATGAGCCAGCCGTTGGACTTTGTTAACGGCTTATTCTCCGCTGGGCAGAAATAGCCTCAAAAAAGCCTTTTGACCCAAGCCTTTAAGCGCCTTAAGACTACAGGCGTTATGATTTTGTCCTTTTATTCCATCCTGATGAGCCTTTGCGGGCCGCTTTTACGCGCGCTGCTTTTCCTGCGCCGCTTGCAAGGATTGGAGGAAAAAAATCATGTGCGCGAAAAGACAGGCATCGCAACGCTGCCTAAGCCTCTTGGCAAACTGATTTGGATCCATGCCGCGAGTAATGGGGAAATGTTATCGTCCCTCCCCCTTGTCAAAAAAATCTTAGCGTCCAACTCGGATGCTGTATGTCTGATCACCACCGTGACGGTGACCGCCGCGCGTTTGACTCGTCGTGAGAATAACCCGCGCATCCTGCATCAATATGCGCCGATCGATCACC
>DATCRN010000031.1:0-2851 GCA_036568945.1 Alphaproteobacteria bacterium
TGGCAATAGTTTCGGATCCGCCACAATCGGCACTGATCGCGTTAATAACGATAATGACAGCGATGGGGTCGAAGATGCGCAAGACGCAGCGCCGGATGACAATACAGTTGGTGGTGAAAATCAGATCGATACCGATAATGATGGTAAGCCAGATTCCATTGACCCTACACCGACCATCGATGATGGCGGCGCCAATACATCGGCCGCACCTACCCCTACCGGATCGACGAGCAATGTCGATTCTGACGGCGATGGCGTCATCGATGGTTTTGATTCCACGCCAATGCCCGAAGATACCAATACCAATACAGGTGCCAGTGGATCGACAGGCAATGACTCCGATACGGCTGGAGGCAGCGCCGATACGGATGATTCCAACGCGCCGGATTTTGAACTTAAAACTGAAACGGATCTTGCCAACCCCAACAACCCCGATCCACGCCTAAACAATGGCACGACGGCTGATGATGCGCTGGCGCAATGACTTTTTAAAAAGGAGAAGTAAAACATGAAAAAAATGAAAACAGTTGCATTCACATTGGCAGTTGCCGCCTCTGGCTTTGCTTTTACGCCGGTGACCGCACAGGCGATTGGGCTTGGCGTCGGTGGGAGTGGTGGCTCATCCGGTGGCGTATCTGCCGGTGTCGGTGGCGTGGGTGTCGGTGTGAATACGGACACTTCCGTAAACAGCAATGTAAATTTAGGCAACCGCGCCTCAACATCTACCAACGCACGCATTAACAATAGCGATAATGTTCGTACGTATAATGACAATAATGACGACGATACAACGGCCTATGATCGTTCGCTCTATTCGAACACGCGCGCCGGCGTAAATGCGAATGCGGATATAGATGACCGTATCGACTCATCTGCAAACGTCGATGCCGACGTAAATACGGGTTTAAATACCGATACGGCTACCTTCTTTGGCACCAACATCCGTGGCAATGCCAGCGGCACTTTCAACGACTAAGCCATAGTGGAACAAACTTTGCGCCGCCCTTTTCCGGGCGGCGCTTTGTGCAAACGGAACTTTTAGGGTCATGCCACCATTGGATAAAGCGCAAAAAATTTAAACGCGACTTTGCGTAATGGAGGCTATTATGAAACTTGATATGCTGACATCCACCGCCGGTTTTGGTGCGGTTGTGATGGTCACAACTTTGGGCCTGTTCTTAAATGGTGCCAAAGCTTTGGACCTTGGCGATTTTTCTGCCATCGATCAAAAAATGATTACCCAAGAAGCGCCTAAAGCAGGCGGCATTGCATTGATCAAAGAAGATACAGTGGTCAAAACATCGCGTGGGCAACCGATGCTGACTGCCGTATCATCCAGTGCCCGTAACGAAGGCACGTACTACGATTACAACAATATCTCCCCCGCTGCAGGTGGCAGCTTCAAGGGTGCCATTCGCCCCGATGCGCGACCGGTGGCTGGTGTACAACCTGCCGAAACTTTAAGCGGCCGCACGACCCCACCGGTTGCAGCGCGCGGCATTGGTGGCCCAAATGACTCCGCAACGGATCCAACGGATCCTTTTGCCAAAGTGCAAGCGCGTCTCCAGGCATCCGGTGCTGCTCAGTTGCCGGAGCCAGGATCGGCCCATGCAGTTGCCGAACTTGAAGCCGGTGTCACACCCTTAACCCCGGCTGAACCGTTGGTACATACAATGTCGACCCAATCCATGGCATCCAATGCCCCGGTGAAATCCAACAATCAATCGCCCGTATCTGACTTAGTCGATATTGCCCCTGCGGCTGGCGATAGCGATAACAACACCAGTGTCCAGTCTGGCGGGACGTTTAACAATTAAGCCTAACCCATTCAAATTGCAGGTGTTCCGATGGAGCACCTGCAACATTTTTATCCTCAAAATTTGAGTTATTGGCACAATTCTTGTAAGAAGAAGGTCTTATGAGAAAGATTTTTGCCATTATGGTTCTTGCGCTCGGCTTCGGCACGCTGGCGACCCTATTCCAGCATCGCAACAACGGCATTGACACATCGGTGCAAGTTTCGGATGCGACAGACCAATATATCTACCGCAAGCTTGCGAATGGCACGATCGTGCACGAACTGGTGACCGATGATGATCTGGTCAATATCGCCCCGGCCGCCGGTGTCGGCGTTGCAGGCGAAGGGGATGGAGCCCCATCCGTCGAAGGCAAAGCCAGCTATAAATATGATCCGCTAACCCAGACTTATCGCCGCACGGATGTTGACTCTCGCGGCAAATCCAGCCAAAAAATCATCAGAGATCCCTTAAACCCTTAAGTTCCGGGCCACTGATGAAAACCGATTTGACCGACTTCACGATTGTTGAAGCCCTTAAAGCCTTATCTGCAAAAGAAATTTCGTCTGTCGAGCTTACGCAAGCTCACGTCGATGCGCAGAAAGCCGGTCATCACCTGAACGCTTTCATCACCGAAACGCCGGAACTAGCACTAAAGCAAGCAGCCGCCTCCGATGCGCGCCGTGCTAAAAACCAAGTCGGCGCGCTTGAAGGTATTCCGCTCGGTATTAAAGATCTGTTCTGCACCAAAGACACGCGCACAACAGCCGCATCTAAAATTCTTGAGAACTTCGTGCCTACGTATGAATCGACGGTCAGTCAGAAACTATTCGACGCTGGCATCGTCTCGATGGGCAAATTGAACCTCGACGAATTTGCGATGGGCTCAAGTAATACGACATCTGGGTACGGCAACGTCATTTCCCCTTGGAAGCGCAATGGCAACAGCAATGCTGATTTAACGCCCGGTGGTTCATCTGGTGGTTCTGCCGCCGCTGTGTCCGCACGCATGGTGATGGGCGCAACCGGCACCGATACCGGTGGATCGATCCGTC
>DATCRN010000032.1:0-7169 GCA_036568945.1 Alphaproteobacteria bacterium
CTATAACGCCCCGACCGCACAGCCTCTTGCAAATGATCGGCGGCTTCGCGTTGATCTTCGGTCAAGCTAGGGCCATGACGTGATAAATCAGGATCAGCACCCAGTGGCGCAATTTTTTTGATCGTGCGTACGCCGGTCAAAGCCTTCGGCGCCGATATGAACATTTTTAAAATCTCGCCCTTGGGCGACACGGTATAATCGGCCACACGCTCAACAAAACGCCGTTGCACATCCGACAAAGGCGGCACGCTTGTGAAGATCTGATAAATATCTTTGATTTTCGCATCCGGCACATCGTCTGGAGCATCATCCCACACGCATCCCAAAATTTTGCGTGGGCCTAAGGGGACTTGCACATAGGTGCCTGGCGCAGGCGCCTCCATTCCCTCCGGCAAGCCATAAGTATAGGCCCGGTCAACGGATGTGGCTGGAAGGATGGAAATGCGCATCCCGTATATGTAACGGGTTTTTACTGCGCGGCAAAGAGCGGCATAGCATCCGCCGCGCGAGGATTTTCGTTAGCGGCCAAATGCTTGATAAACACCAGTTCGGTATCATAATCCGACACGCCACGAATCTCGCCGCAGCACTGATAATCCAGCTTGTGCAACAGGTTCAGCATCTCGTTATTGCCCTGCGGGCTTGAAATGAAAATACGATCCTTGCCGCATACGGTTTCCATGTGACGGATCAGCAAGCTTGCAGCGCCTTTGCGACGCGCATTTTCAGATACAAACAAATAGCGAATATTCGGGTGGTGAAAGAAATTTTGATCCAAAATCGTATAAGCTACCGGCCTACCCGCATCGGCGAATACCCAGCATGAACCTGTCACGATCGCGGTTTTGATTTCCTGCTGACGATTGATATCCGTGTGCGCGTTTTTATCAAACGCAATCAGCAGCGGAAGATCATCCGTTTTCGCTTTTCGTATATTCATCGCAAACATGGACAAACCATATACACTCTTGGGTGAGTTTGGCCAGCTCTATGGAACAAATGGCGGATTCCCGCGTTTTTTAGATATGCCATCTACAGCTGTCGAGTTTGCCGGTTATAATCCTGATGCCCGAACCATGTTCGTCAAATTTCGGGGCGATGGTCTATATCGTTATTTTGATGTTCCGCAAAAAGAATATGATGCCTATCGCGCGGCAAGGTCGAAAGGCAAATTTGTAAACGAAAACATCAAACCGAAATATGCATTTGAAAAATCGCGCGATTAGCCGATAAAGCCGGCCACACCGTCTGAAATGTGAAACTCGGCAGATTCACGTCCATTCCACGCATTAATTTGTACAGATCCCGCCAAATGCACTGGCGTCGCACTATTTGGTGCCGTTTTCATGAGGAACTGACCTAACGGCGTTTCCAGCGCGCGGAAGGCAACTGCCTTAATACTTGGGCCACCATCCCGATCGCGCAGTGTACACCGCACATGATTGGTGCCGACGACATCGGCATGCAGCACCATAACGTCATTCAAAACAAATACCGGCTCAGGATGCCCTGATCCGTAGGGCGCTACTGCGCCATGAATTAATTTTGCAAGATTGATCGTGAGACCACGTACTGACATGACACCATCAATCCCGGTTTCAGGATGTTCCGGCAAGCTCATGCTTTGTGCGCCGACATGACGTTTCATGAAATCACGAAAATCTTTGATGCGATCAGGCGCAACCGTGAAGCCGCCTGCCATCGCATGACCGCCACCCTTAATCAAAATATTTTCTGCACGTGCCGCAATAAATGAATCCGCAATGTTAATGCCGGCAATGGACCGGCCCGAGCCGCGACCTTCGCGCGTGCCGTCTTCTGCATTCGCAAAACCAATGACGCAGGCAGGCTTACCGAAACGTTCTTTCATGTCGCCTGCCACCAGACCGACCAGGCCCGGGTGCCAATCACTATCTTCCAACACGATAACCGGATCGTTTTCGTATCCAAACGCGCGAACGCGCGCAGCAGCATGCGCAACCATATCCTTTTGCATTGCCCGGCGTTTGGTATTGCAATCATCTAAAAGCCACGCCAGACGCAGCGCCTCTTCTGCGTCATCAGTCGCCAAAAGTTTTGCGCCCAAGTCAGATTGATGCACGCGACTGCCGGCATTGATGCGCGGACCTAAAACAAAACCTGCATGATACGGGTCTGGCACATCCTCAATTTTACCGACGGTCAACAAGGCATCGATACCGGGATTATCGCGTGATGCCATTTTTTGAAAACCGTATTTGACGAACAAGCGGTTGGCGCCTGTCATCGGCACCATGTCGCAGACTGTTCCCAGCGCAACCAAATCCAGCCACTGGCGCAAATCCGGTTCTTGCTTGTCTTTGAAATGCCCTTGCTCACGGAGCGCCGCATTTAATGCCACGCAGAATAAGAACGAAACGCCGCACGCGGCCAGCATCGATAGCCCAGCATTATCGCCGCGGCGTTTCGGGTTGATGATATGCGTCATTGCGGGCAGCTGGTCTTCCGCCTCGTGGTGATCGAGGATGATCGTCTTAAGGCCGATATTCGTTGCGTGCTGCACGGGATCGAATGCGGTAGTGCCGGAATCTGCAATTAGGGCCCAGGTGCAACCTTGCCCTTTGAGCCATTCAAAAGCTTTTGCGTTTGGGCCATACCCTTCGCTCAAGCGATCGGGGATATAGAGCGGCACGTCCTTGCAGCCGGCTGCGCGTAAATAGCGTGTGAGGATCGCACTCGATGTTGCGCCATCGACATCGAAGTCTGCAAGGATGCCGATTTTTTCGCCGCGCATGATCGCATATGCCAAATCGGTGACAGCCGCTTCCATCCCCAACATTGAAAACGGATCAGGAAAATGGTCCTTCATGCGCGGATTTAAAAAACTTTCAACCGCATCTATGCCGACACCGCGCGATGCCAATAACTGCGCAACCAAATCCGGCAGATTATGCGCCTGCGCCATGCGCACCGCGAGCGCCGCATCCACAGACGCCAATTTCCACATCCGCCCTTTAAGGGAGGGCGTTTGCGTGAAATACGGCTTCACAAGAGGTTGGGGCATGACTGCCGCAGCTAAGGACATCTAGGCACCGTAGCTGATTCGTTTACGGACAAATCAGCGCGTTTACCTAAAATTAGGAAATAGCGGCAGAAATCCGCCATTTTGGCGCTTTTTGATAACTCGAAATTAACTAAAATATTTTATATTATGTATAATACTAGGATTTTGAGAGCTATGGATTTCGAACACTTCCCTGGTGGCGGTACGCCCATCGTTCTTGAGGAAGGCCTGGATGCAAAAATCCTCGCCTTTTATGGACACATGCAAGGCAATCGTCTGCCGGAAGCCGAAACAACATTGCTCAATCTGGTCGCGGCCTATCCTGACTCAACGGCCTTTGCGAATATGTTACCAGGGCTACTCGCCACAGCAGTACCGCGCTTTTTAGGCGCAGGCAGCGCGCATTTTACCTACGCCGATGGATCGCCTTTGCAATTCGGTCCCGCTTTCACGCCACCGGAATACACGATGGCGTATCTGGAACTTATGATTCATAAAAATCTACTTGGGCATCCTGCCATTCCTAACGGTAGCGCTGCGCACCGTACCTTATCAGTGATGTGGGAAATTTTGCTTGATATCATTCCGGCATCGCGCCGTGCTGAGTCCATTCGTCGTTTTGACTCGTATGCGCCTTTACCGACTAATGTTGTCCGCTTCCGCAAGAAAACAACGCATTAAAACAAACTCATCTGCGCATTATAGGCATCGCGGTTGAAATAGTCCGTAGTAAGAGCCATGCGTTTTTTGTTGAGGCCAAATTTTTTGATGTGCATCGCAAACATCTGCGCCACTTGCTCGGCAAAAAAACCTTGCCCGCGCATCCGTTCCCCAAATTCTGCATTATTCAGTTTCCCGCCGCGAATTTCGCGCAGGCGGTGTAAGATTTTATCTTTCTTGTCCGGAAAATGGTCGTCCAGCCAGGTTTGGAATAAGTCTTTTACGCCGTAAGGCAGGCGCAACATCGTATAGTGCGCGTCTTGCGCACCGGCATTGGCGGCCGCTTCCAATATCGCCGGAATTTCATGGTCGGTGAGACCCGGCAAGACGGGGCCGATCATAATGCCGACCGGAATCCCCGCACTTGCCAGGGCCTCAACTGCGCGCAGACGTAATTTTGGTTGGCTTGCGCGTGGTTCCATCACGCGCGCAAGCGATCCGTCCAATGATGTGATCGATAATTTGATACCGATGCAGTGATATTCAGCCATCCTTTTAAAAATATCGATGTCGCGCGTAACCAATTGGTTTTTGGTGACAATGACAACAGGGTTTCGAAAATCGGCACACACGTCCATGCAACGCCGTGTGATCTTCATGTGCCGTTCCAGCGGTTGATAACAATCGGTATTACCGGAAAACATGATGGTGCGCGGTACATAGGATTTTGCGCTGAATTCTTTGGCAAGAAGCGCAGGTGCTTCAGGTTTGGCAAAAATCTTGGTTTCAAAATCGATGCCCGCGCTCATGCCCAAATACTCATGGCCGGGCCGTGCGAAACAATATATGCAGCCATGCTCGCACCCGCGATACGGATTAACAGATGACTCCATGCCGACATCCGGCGAGTCATTGCTGGTGATCACACTGCGCGTCGCATCGCGAAATACTTGAGTTTGGATTTGTTTGCCTTCGCAAAGATAATCTTCGGGATCAATCCATGCATCTTCATCGATCTTGGGCGTAAGCTTCTCAAATCGCCCGGCGGGGTTTTCCCCTGCTCCGCGCCCACGGATGCGGTGACGCATCGGATCTGGTTGGTAATTATCAGTCATAGGCCGTAATCTATGCCTAAATCGTTTTTTGTTCTATATATGTTCTAAAGTTATCCACAGGACTTAAAATGTGGGAATGAGACGGGTCGCAAAATAATACGCCATGTCAGCCCCCGGAATTCGCTGCTAGGGTTTAGCCGTTGGCGCCTCATAAAGGGGGCGATTTTGTTTCCATTCAGTCAACTCATCATTGGTTGGGAATAATTTTAGAACCAGGCAATTATCAGGACGAATGATTTTTGGCAAAGTGTCTTCAAAAATCGTACGCAATTCACTAAGCTTTGCCTGCACGTCTTCGTCCCAATGCGCGAAGATATCAGCTTTGTAACGCATATCGAATGGTGTCGCTGTCGATGCATGCCCCGCGCCAGGAAACATTTTTGCAATTTCGTTCGCCATGAAATATTGCGCTTTATGAATTTGCATTTCATCGCGATTGATACGCACGAAATCAAGGCCCTCTGTAGACCAGGTCGCTGAATTCACAAAAAGGATGCAAGGCAACGCAATCTTTTCGCTACGATCTTCTAATAATTTTATACCGGTTAACCAATAATGCATGCCTGAAGAATATTCTGTGACAACTTGCCCATAAAAATCGCTGTAATAGGTGCGTTCTTTCCGTTCACCCGATATTTCAATATCACGCGTATACATGACGCGCGGCCATAATTGTATGGAAGCGCGATCATTGCTCATCTGGTGCAAATACCCGCGGAAGCGACCTTGATCATCAAAAATCTCCAAAAGAATCTGACGCGGCTCGCGTAACTTGTTGCGGTATTCCCAACCGGCTGGCAATTCTAATTTCGGCTTGTCCTCGAACTCGTATCCCATGCCATGGCCTTGCAGGACAGGCGCCCCACCCGGAAATTTGAAACCTAATTTTTCTTCAAAACCAAGTGTGATGGCACGACGCGCCTCTTCTTCAACATCCGTGTAGCTGGATGTTGTCATGATGCGAAATTTTTCGAAGTCGCGTTGTTTGCTGCTTACGATTGTATAATGCTCACCCACAGTGACTTCGGTGTCGTATTGAATGCCACCGCCGACGCGGCTGGTCTTTCCAGCCTGTTCATCAAATTTCGGGGCAAGTTCATCATTTGACATGTGCGCAATCTAAAGCTGGCGCAGGCTTATGTCAAAATCAACCGACAGGTTTGCGGTTAAAGTTATGAACCGCCTCAATTTTTCTAACGGTGCCGGTTTTGGAACGCATGACGATGGAATGCGTAACGGCGCCATCTTTGTACCGTTGGACACCCGGCAACATATGACCTTCGGTGACGCCCGTGGCGGCAAACATCACATTGGGTCCATAAGCCATGTCGTCATGGGTGTAGATGCGATTGAAATCGGTGATGCCCCAACGCTCCCCGCGCGATTCTTCTTCGGCATTGCGGAAGATAAGGCGGCCGAGCATTTGCCCACCGATGCATTGCAGGCCCGCTGCCGCGAGTACACCTTCCGGCGCCCCGCCTGTACCCATGAACGCATCGATGGTGGTGCCGACTTCGGAGACTGACATCGCTGCTGCCACATCACCATCCATAAATAAATTTACCTTCGCACCAACACCGCGAATGGCTTCAATGATTGCTTCGTGACGCACACGTTCCTGCACGCTGATGGTGATTTGATCGGGGCGCTTATCCAGCGCTTTTGCTAAACGGCGCACGAAGTCGGCTGGCGGTTCATCCAAATCCAGGAAGTCTGCAGGCAGGCCGTTACCTACGGCAATTTTTTGCATATAGACGTCCGGCGCATTTAAAAATCCGCCGGCCTCTGTCATGGCAATCACTGTCATGGCATCTTTGGCGCCTTTAGCAGTCGCCGTTGTGCCTTCGAGCGGATCAAGCGCAATATCAATTTTAGGGCCCTTGCCTGTCCCGACACGCTCGCCAATATAAAGCATTGGCGCTTCATCGCGTTCACCTTCGCCAATCACGATGCGTCCATCGATGTCGATTGTATTGAGCACTAGACGCATCGCATCGACAGCAGCTTGATCGGCAGCTTTTTCATCGCCGCGACCGACATGAAGTGAAGCCGCGAGCGCCGCACTTTCCGTCACCCGAACCACTTCGAGCGCAAGGTTGCGGTCCATCGCAAAGGGGACATCGTCAGTGGCATCTAATTTGGGTGGCAAAAAGGTGACGGCCATATCATTCCTTCAAAAGGTCATCGAGTTCGCCGGACTGATCCAGCTTATAAAGATCGGTGAAACCGCCGACGCCTTTGCCATTGATAAAAATCTGCGGCACCGTGCGGCGACCGTCGGATATTTCGACCAGGCGTTGGCGCGCACCGTCATCGCCGGTCACATCAATTTCGTTGAAAGGCACCCCTTT
>DATCRN010000033.1:0-3604 GCA_036568945.1 Alphaproteobacteria bacterium
GAAGTGAAGTTCGACGGCAGTCTCATGTCTGACCCCGTTTTGATCCGCGAAGATGGAAGTCCGCTTTATCACCTTTGTTCCGTTATCGATGATATCGATTATAAAATCACGCATGTCGTGCGTGGTGAAGATCATGTATCCAACACGGCATCACACATTCAAATGTTCGAAGCCTTGGGTGGCACAGTCCCCAGCTTTGCCCACCTGCCGCTTATTTCTGATGCTGAAGGGGGCAAACTATCCAAACGCCTGGGATCTTTAAGTGTTGGCGAACTGCGTGACGAAGCAGGCATTGAGCCACAATCGATCATCAGTGTTTTGGGCCGTTTGGGCACGTCCGATCCAATCGAGCCGTTTGTCGATGTTCACGATCTCGCGAAAACATTTGATTTGACCAAATTTAGCCGCGGTACGCCGAAATTCGATCCTGATGAGATTTTGCGCATTAATGCCAAAATCATCCACCAATTATCCTACGATCAAGTGAAAGCGCGTTTGAAGGATATTGTAGGCTCGGAAGTCGACCAAGATTTCTGGGAAGCGGTCCGTCCAAACCTGGAAGTTTTGAAAGATATCAAAGATTGGTGGACTGTTGCCAATGGTCCCGTCCAACCGACCATTGCGGCCGAAGATCGCGAATTTATTTCCAAAGCTGCGACTTTGGTACCTGCCGGCGAATTCACGCAAGGCACATGGAATGAATGGTTATCCGCCATTAAAACCAATACGGACCGTAAAGGTAAAACCTTGTTTATGCCGCTAAGGCAGGCTTTGACGGGAATGGATCACGGGCCGGAGCTGGATCATTTGCTGCCGCTAATTGGACGTGCGCGTGCGCTTGAGCGTCTGAAGTCAGCTGCATAGCCAGTTTAGATTTTTTCCAACCCTTATAAAGGCCGCGCAAATTTAGACACATCAAAAGTGCGTTATAAACGATAAAACCATTTTGATGAGACAAAGCTGCGACTGCCATGCCGCCGGTACACGTAAACAAACCGACGCACATGCCGATATAAAGCTTACCCATGTTGGTGGTGATATAACTACCGGTCACGCCCAAGATAAGCGTCACCCAATCAATGCCGTAATATTCACCCAAAAAACCGTCTGACATTTATTTCCCCGTATCAACGTCTTTGTCTTTACGGGGTCAAATTACCAAAATGAAATTAGGGATTAATGAATGTTATTTCGAATTTTAGCTAATTACTTGATGACAGCGGCAACCGTTTCGAACTTAGCCTCAGAACCCGCACAAATGCCTGTGTCTATGGTTGGCATCAAACGGCCCATTTCAGCGAAAGTATGTGTCACATCCGTAAAGGCGGCCTTTACATCGGTACGACCGAAAGCTGGATTACATTGAAAAACGTAGCTCATAAATGTTGAATAACGATAAGCTTCATTCATGAATTCAGTCGGCTCCGACAAATCCATTTCCATGAAATCCAATTCTTCATCCATCACTGAAAAAATTGTCGTTTCGAGTGTATCTTCTTCCGTTAAGAGAATCTGATTGTCTGGATCACGCGCCATGATCGTAGGGCTGATCAGACTTGCCAGAGATACTCCGCCATAAGGGCGCACTGTATCTAAAAGCGTTCGTAATTTATTCATGATCAAGTGCGCTTGCGATCGCGTGGCTTCATTTGCAAGCGCCTGTTCCATCGGCAAAGATTCCGTTCCCGCATATTGCATGACTTGCATATGCGATTGGCACACCAAATCCGTAATCGCATCCACAGCCGGACGATTTTGGCTCGTGCATAGGATGGATCCGTATTCATACGGCGTAGGCTCCAGCGTCAATCCCAGATGGTCGTTATCAAGAATAACCGGTGCCTTATCTTGCTCATTCGACAACGCGTTGGGCGCCGCACCTATCAAAAGGGCGAGCGCGGCAGATCCTGCAAGTCGGCTGTAAGCTTTCATACCTATGTATTCCCCTGAAACTTAGGAAAAATTATCTCAAGACTTGTGGAAAAACAAGGGCCAGAAGGGAACCTTTAGGCAGCGGCCGCCAAATTCGCCAATTCCTCAGCAATGGCACGCGTTCCGGCCAGGCGTTGCGCCTGGTTATTGAAAGCACGGGTGTAGAAAAGGCTCTGATCCGGGCGGATTTTCATGGTCCCGGCCTTGGCTGCAATCAGGCGAATAACCCCATCCGGATTGGGGGGTGTGTGATTGCGAAAGGCGACAACAACACCCTTCGGTCCGGCCTCGATACTTTCGACACCGGCCTGCTTGCAGAGAGCCTTAATGCCTGTCAGCTGCAATAGGTTTTCGACTTCTGAAGGCAGCGGACCAAACCGATCGATTAGTTCCGCCGCAAACGCTTCGATATCATCCTGTGTGTCGAGCGATGCCAAACGGCGGTATAGACTCATACGCACGTTAAGATCTTGCACATAAATTTCTGGGATCAACACGGACACACCAATCGTAATTTGCGGCGACCATCCAGCATCCAGCGTTGCAGCTTCGTCCAAGCCGACACCGGCCTTGGCAGCCTCGACTGCCTCTTCCAGCATTTGTTGATACAACTCAACACCGACTTCGCGAATATGCCCTGATTGTTGTTCGCCCAGTAAATTACCGCCGCCACGAATATCCATGTCGTGTGAGGCGAGTTGGAATCCGCTGCCGAGACTATCGAGCATGCCGATTACTTCCAGACGCTTGATCGCTGTCGGCGTCATTAATTTGTTAGCTTCCCATGTCAGATAGGCGTAGGCACGAATTTTGGACCGTCCCACACGCCCGCGGATTTGATAAAGTTGCGCTAAACCGAACATGTCGGCACGGTGCACAATCAGCGTATTGGCTGTTGGCACATCCAGGCCGGATTCGATGATGTTGGTAGCCAGCAGCACTTCATATTGGTGGTCGTAGAATGCCGTCATGCGGGCTTCCAATTCACCAGGCGAAAGCTGGCCATGTACGGTGATGACTTTGACCTCCGGCACCAATTCCTTTAAGTGCATTTCCATGTCGCCCAAGTCAGACACGCGCGGACATACGATGAAACTTTGCCCCCCGCGATAATGCTCGCGCAAAATCGCCTCGCGAATGACCAGCGGATCATATGGCATTACGAAAGTACGCACGGCCAAACGATCGACAGGCGCGGTCGTAATCAATGACATATCGCGCACACCGGATAATGACATTTGTAATGTACGCGGAATCGGTGTGGCTGTGAGCGTCAAAACGTGGACATCACGGCGCAGATCTTTAAGCTTCTCTTTTTGCTTCACGCCAAAATGCTGTTCTTCATCGACGATTACCAGGCCCAAATTGTTGAACTTAATGCTTTCCGATAACAGCGCGTGCGTACCAATCACGACATTGACGCTGCCTTCGGCAAGTCCCTGTTTGACCAGTTTACTTTCGGTTGCGCTGACAAAACGTGATAATTGCGCCACGCGGATAGGGAATCCCGCAAAACGCGCCTTAAAGTTCTCCGCATGTTGCCGCGCCAGAAGCGTTGTCGGCACGACCACTGCCACTTGTGCGCCTGACATGGCTGTGACAAAGGCCGCACGCATCGCAACTTCCGTTTTACCGAAACCAACATCGCCACAAACCAAACGGTCCATTGGAC
>DATCRN010000034.1:0-2539 GCA_036568945.1 Alphaproteobacteria bacterium
AACCAAAGCCGACGCCACAAGCCGACAAACCGAAACCAACTCCCAAAACGGAAGCGCCGAAACCTGAAAAGGTAAAACCGGCACCGAAGGAAAAAGTCGCTGAAGTTGCGCCTAAGAAAGCTGCGCCTGCGCCGGCAAAACCTGAACAAGCCAAACCCGAGCCGTCTAAAACGGAAGAAGTGAAAACCGAAGAACCTGCTGAAGATCAGGCTGAGTTCTCATCCGTCTTGAAAAACCTGGTCGGTGAAGAGGCGCCGCCGCAACCGGACAGCGTGCCGCGCGATACGCCGCGTCAAGCGCCTCAACTTACTTCGCCGGCGCCTTTGGGCTCTCAAATGTCCATGTCTGAAATGGATGCGTTGCGTGCGCAGCTTGCGCAATGCTGGCGCGTGCTTCCAGGCGCACGTGATGCTGCAACACTTGTCGTTGATATCGAAGTAACCGTGGGCCCGAACAAAATCGTTCAAAGCTCCCACATTGTTGATCAGCTGCGTTACAATTCCGATAGCTTCTTCCGTGCGGCAGCGGACTCAGCCCTGGCTGCCTTGCGATCCCCGACTTGTACCCCCTTGGACCTGCCCAGCGACAAATACGACCAATGGAAAAACATGACGGTCCGCTTCGACCCGAAAGACATGTTTTAATTGAATTTTTTAGGGGTTTTTCCCTTTCACATTCTGGCCATAGTCCTAAGTTACCGATACGATACTAAAAACTTTAAGGATTCGTTCGATGCGTAAGATTCTTGCCTTTGCCGCTGTTCTAACTTTGACTATTTGGGCCCTCGTTCCCGATGCGCATGCTGAACTGAAAATCAGCGTGACCCAAGGCCGTGTCGAGCCGATGCCGATCGCAATTTCCCCATTCGTGGGTGATGGCGCTAACGCGCAAATCGGCAAGCAGATGTCAGACATCATTTCGCACAATTTGGAATCTTCGGCACTGTTCCGCCCGATTAATCCGACTGCGTTCATCCAAGATGCACGCTCGACCGCATTGGAAGGTCCGCGTTTCGCAGACTGGAAGCCGCTCAATAGCCAAGCACTCGTAACCGGCGCGATCACAGCAGGGACAGATGGTCGCTTACGCGTTGAGTTCCGTCTATGGGATGTGTTTGGTGAAGTGCAGGTGGACGGCATGGCTTATACGACGACGCCGCAAAACTGGCGCCGCATCTCGCACATTATTTCCGATGCGATCTTTAAGCGATTGACAGGGGAGGAAGGGTATTTTGATACCCGCATCGTCTACATCGCTGAAAACGGCCCATATAACGCCCGCGTCAAACGCTTGGCCATCATGGACCAAGATGGTGCTAACCACCGTTATTTGACGGATGGTTCCTATATGGTCTTAACACCGCGCTTTTCTCCGAACGCGCAGGAAATCACATATCTCGCCTACGTCAACGACCGTCCGCGCGTGTATCTGTACAATATCGATACCGGCCGTCAGGAAGTGTTGGGCGATTTCCCCGGTATGACCTTCGCGCCGCGCTTTTCTCCGGACGGCAACGGCGTTGTGATGTCGCTTGCGAATAATGGCAACACCGATATTTACGTGATGGATTTGCGCACGCGCCAAATTCGCCAGCTTACCAACAACCCATCCATTGAAACGGCTGCCAGCTACTCCCCGGATTCACGTCGCCTGGTGTTTGAATCCGATCGCTCGGGCAAACAACAGCTTTATACGATGAATTCCGATGGATCGAACCAGCAGCGTATTACTTTTGGTGATGGCCGCTACGCAAACCCAGTGTGGTCGCCGCGCGGTGATTTGATTGCGTTCACTAAAATGCTGTCTGGCAAATTCTATATCGGCGTTGTGAAGCCCGATGGATCAGGCGAGCGTTTGATTTCGACATCCTATCACGTCGAAGGCCCAACCTGGGCGCCAAACGGTCGCTATTTGGCTTACTTCAAGGAGCTGCCATCGGGCCGCGGCGGTCGCACGTCCAAAGCCTATATGGTGGACTTAACAGGCTACAACGAACGCGAAATGCCTACACCGGGCGAAGCGTCCGATCCTGCCTGGTCGCCGCTTAATCCGTAATCGTTTCTAAGATGGATGAACTGAAGGTGGTGTAGAGGCCGATTTGCTGGCTTCTACATCATCGCGTTTGAACGCGGCTTTGAAAAGTTCGACGGTTTCATTCGGTTTGGTTGCTAAATTCCATGCAAACAAAAACGGCTCGAGGGACCGCGCAATCCGACGCTCAGGGTTGAGCATAAAGCGGTGCTCGACATCAAAATCAAAAAAGGTCATTTGTTTTTTATCCTCCCTTATATCTCAAGTGTTAGCTCTTCATGGACAAGGTTGTCAAATTCAAAAGAAAAACCTTATTTATTATTATTTTAAGATTGGTGAGGGCGGTTTGACGCCATAGGATCGCATTGGTAATATGGCAAACGTTAGGTGGAGAGAGAAATGGCCGTCACGTATAATTTTAATTTGAAACATCTGTTTGAGATGATGGTAAGCGTACCGTACATGCCCAAAAACACGATGCTAAAACCGATTTTTTTGGAAGACGGGA
>DATCRN010000035.1:0-7257 GCA_036568945.1 Alphaproteobacteria bacterium
GACCTTCCGCGTTGCTTTCAACGTTTTCTGCGCCAGCTTCGACGGCAGCTTCAAACATCGCATCAGCAGAGCCTTTGTCATTAGCAATCACAATTTCCCCAACGCGGTCGAACATGAAAGATACAGCGCCGCTATCGCCTAAGTTACCGCCCCCTTTGGTGAACGCCACGCGCAAATCGCCAATCGTGCGCGTACGATTGTCAGTCAGCGCTTCGATAATCACGGCGACACCATTGGGGCCGTAACCTTCGTAGCGCGCTTCTTCATATACTTTGCCATCGTCTTGGCCCGGCATGCCAAGATCAATCGCGCGTTTGATGCGGTCATTGGGCATGTCCACGGCGCGACCTTTTAAGATCGCAAGGCGCAGACGCGGGTTGGAATCCGGATCAGGGCCGGACAAGCGCACGGCTGTGGTAATTTCACGGGCAACCTTGGTAAAGGCGCCGGCGCGTTTCTTGTCCTGTGCATTCTTGCGTACAGCAACGTTGGATGCGTGGGAATGTCCTGCCATTTTAAGTCTTAACTCCGGTGTTATAATTGGCCGAATGCGGTTATAGTTTTTCCGTAGAATCTTTGCAATTGCCCTGTTTATAGCCCTATGGCCTATCAATTCGACCAGATTTCTGTCCTGATTGTAGAGGATACCCAGCCAACCGCCCTTATGGTGCGGTCCATCCTGGAAACCTTTGGAGTCACAAAGATTTACATCGCCCGGAACGGTGAGGACGGGTTTGAGATGTTCTGCCGCCATAACCCGGATATCGTCATCGCCGATTGGATGATGAAACCGGTCAACGGCATTGCTTTGACCCATATGATCCGCAACGAACCCGTCAGCCCTAACCCGTTCGTGCCTGTCATTCTAATGACCGGTTTTTCGGAAAAATCCCGTGTCATGGAAGCCCGCGATGTGGGCGTGACCGAATTCCTGGTAAAGCCCTTCCAAGCCAAAGATTTATACAAGCGGATTGTGCAAGCAACCGAACGCCCGCGCCAATTCGTGCGTACGCAAGAATTTTTCGGCCCTGACCGCAGGCGTGGCCGTGAAGAGCCTTATCGCGGTACAAAAAAACGACGTGAAGATATAACGGAAGAGGATTTGAAATGAACCCGGAAACGCTACGCCGTGCCGAATTCATTACCCCTGCCAATACGCTCAAAGCCAAACTCGGCTCGGGCGGTCTGGACGAAAACGTTTTGGAACAAGCGCAAAAGTTGGTTGACGATGCCGGCATTGATTTCTTGCCTACAGGCCAGCGTTATCTTGTGTCCTTGCAAGAAGCCATTCGCCTAGCATCGGTGCAAAGTGGCAACATCGATGACGAAGCCCTGATTGCAACGATGATTTATCCGGCCATGCAGTTAAAGGGCAATGGCGGCATGTTTGGATACCCCCTTGTCACCCTGGTGGCGGGTAAGCTGGTGCAATTTTTAGAAATGATCCGCACGCCAGATGAAGATGCGCTGGATATTGTGGGCGGTTTTGCCGCGGCCATCCAAGCGATTATGCTGCTGGGAGAAAAGGCTGCAGAAGTCGCGGAACACGGCGAAGATTTAAGCGATGCGCTTGATGACGCCTGCCGTCGTTATTTTGAGAAATATATTTAAAGACGCTTAGAGATCCGAACGCAGATGGTCCATCGACGGCGCTGCAGCGCGTTGGCCATGGCCATAAATAATATAGGGCTGACGTACTTGTTGCTGCTGTTGTTGCTGAGGAAATGCTTTGGCAGCGGCATCGCCTGCTGATGCATCAGCAGGCGCCTTAACGGGTGCCGGTACGCCTGCGCCATAGGCGCGCGCTTGCGGTTGCTGAGCTTGTTGCTGAATAATATTCGGATCGACCGGCTCAATCGACAAAACGACATTTGCGCGGCTGAAATCGACTGCAACGTAATTGGCACGTGTACCGGACATTCACTAACCTTTTTTCAGAATCGGAGCGTCGTTATAACCAAGTTATCCACAGGACGCAAGTCCCAATATTAGGGCGTAGACGGCTTAATCGCCTTTAAAACCGCCCACATCAAGTCAGCAGCTTGATGTTCGGAACGCTTAGGCGGTTTTTTACCGCTAAAGGCCGCGGCTGCATCTTCAACAGCCGAAACGAACATGTCTTTATCTACGCCAGTTAAATCACGCGGCAAGCCATTTAATGCATCCCTTGTCAAACGCGTCACGTCACGATGCAACGGCGAACTGCCGATCTCATCATTATGATGCGCGGCATAGGCGTGGTTTTTCACACGGTCTAAAGCAATTTTGAATTGTTTTTTAAGGCTGATTTGCGGCGTAGCGCGGCGCTCTTCATCTGCTTTTTTCTTAAGCGTATCAAATAGCGTTTTATAAACCGGATGTCCTGTTTCCTCGATCACCGTCATGTCGAACAAATTGAGGATGCTTTGACCATCCATTTTGCCAAACTGTGCTTTCTCATTTTTGTAGGCATAGACAATTGCTTCTTCCACGTCTTTGCGGGTGAGTTCGGCTTTGTTGCCGAGCAAATATAAAACCATACCCGCGGAACGCGGTGAGGCAAACCAGTCTTCACGCTGTGTTGCGGCTTTAAGTTCAGATAGGAATTCTTGTTGCTGTTCTATGCTCATAGGACAGGTTTTACCAAAAATGTTCAGTATTATGCAAATTTAGTAGCGCGGGCGGCGTTCCTGAGCCTTTGGCGTTAAGCGAGGGTCTGTCGCTCGAAATAGGCGCTCTACGGCGCTTTCCAGCTCCTCATAGACCTTTTGGTGGTCATGGCGGGTGACCGCATCGGCAACACGCTTAACAGCCGCTAGATTGAACTGGCCGTTTAAGGTCCGGAATTTGGTATTAAAGCGGTCATAGGCCAAATGCATAGACGGGGTTTTGTTCTGGCCTTTGTGTAACGCGTCCAAAAACGCGCGACGGTGATTAAAGGTGGCTAATAGATCGCTGAAATAGTTAATGTCTGGACTGGAATTATAGCTTTTGATTTGCAGGTGGATTTGGTCGACCCGGTGGCTGACGGCGCGCATGAAATTGACTTCAAACGGATCCATGTCATCGAAACGGCGGAAGACCTCAATAATCAGTTTGCGGCGCTTACGCGTATCGTCACTGATTTTATCATCCTTGTCGATTTGGCCATCGGCGAAATCGCAGAAGTTTTTGGTATAGTCCTCAAGGGCACGCATAGCGCATGGCTAGCAGACTAGAGCTAGAAAACGCAAATTTAGGCAGCAAGGGCAGCTGCGATCTGATCCAGCGGAGTTTCTTGCAAAATCCCTCCTAAACGTAAGGGGATAATGGCCTTGGCCCTACCCTTGTCATCCAAGTCAATGACATTGCCGCAAAGAGTGCCCAAACCTTCCGCTGGCTGATTTTTCATGGTGCGAATTTTGGTGATGAAACGTTCTAGTGGCGCCTCTTTTTGCATGCCGATCACACTGTTGTAATCGCCTGTCATGCCAGCATCGCTTTGGAACGCCGTGCCGTTTGGTAAAATGCGACAATCCGATGTAGGCGCGTGCGTGTGCGTACCGATCAAAGCCGATACACGGCCATCCAAGAAGAAGGCGAGGCTTTGTTTTTCGGATGTCGCCTCTGCATGCATATCGACGAACACGAACGGTGTGCCTAATGTCGGCACCAATTGATCCATCATCGCAAACGGATCACTGAGCGCATTTGCCATGAACAAATTCCCCATCACGTTAATGACTGCTAGCTTGCGCCCATCTTTTAACTCATGAATAACATGGCCGCGGCCTGGCGTGCCTGTTGGATAATTCAAAGGACGGCAAATACGCGGATCATCATTTAAACGCGGTATAATTTCATGCTTATCAAACGCATGGTTGCCGAGTGTGATGACATCGACGCCGGCCTTGAATAGATCGTCGCACATAGATGGCGTAATACCGGTGCCATGCGCAGCGTTTTCGCCGTTGCAGATGACAACATCGGGTTTTAGGACTTGGAAAACGGATGTGAGGTGTTTTTGGACGGCAGCACGGCCACTCGATCCAAACACATCACCGATAAATACGAGACGCATGAGCAGTTACTTAGTGGGTTTTCATTGTCATGTCGAGCTTAAGCGAGACATCTCCCTGACTTCAGGAGATCCCTCACTACGTTCAGGATGACGACTTAAGGGAATAAAAGAACTCGTGTGGGTGTGACGACACCGTCCAAACGTTGATCATGGGATTCATGCGGCAATGCCTCGTCATCCGCGACTTGCCAATCATAGGCAATGCCAATGGCCAGGAAGTTCTTTTTCTTGCGCAAAGGGCCGATGGTTGCATCGTAATGCCCTGCCCCGCGCCCTAAACGTGTGCCATGCAGGTCGACCATTACCAGCGGCACCAACATGATATCGGGTTCAAGCTCGGCTGAATCCGCTGTCGGCTCCATTGTGCCGAAACTGGAGCGCACAACTTGCGTGCCCCGGCGCCATTGCCGGAAAATCAAGCCGTGACCATCGGTACGCACGACAGGAAGCGCGCAAATTTGGCCCATATCACCGCATGTTTCGGCGATCAGACGCGTATCGCATTCGCGCGCAAGTGGCCAAAAAAACGATAAAACCTTTTGCGGATCGGGCGGAAACGTCTCGAGGAAACGTTTACAAATTGCGGCATCAAGCTCGTGCCTAGCTGCGGAAGAGTCAGCCAAAGCATGGGCCTGACGTCGTAAAGTTTTCTTGTGATCGTTACCAGCCAGGTAATCCCCCGAAAGAAAAAGCGAAGCCACGATGATCGTGGGTATGCATCAAATCCGCTACTGGCCCGGTTTCCCAGGTGGGCATCAGTTAGTAAGACCAGGGCCTTACCAGCGCCAACGCCCGAAGCAGATCATTATCGGCCCGAGGGATTTTGGTACCTACACCTATCCCGCAGCCTCGCAATAAAAAGTATATAAGCCCCAGTATATACCAAAGCCAGTAATAAAATTTTGAAAATTGGCTCGAATTTTAGGCTTTTGCGGGCCGGAAAACCCATAACGCGGCAAGCCCAAGCATATGAATACCTAAGCATATTGCCGCAAGGCCCTTTAGGCCCTGCTCCAGGAATGGCGCTGCAATCGCAGTACCGACGGCAATGGCAATAAGCAGAACGAGAATAGCCAAAGCCGAAGCACGTGTGTCATCCCCCTTCGCAGATTGAATAGCGGAGAAATAGCTGATCGGCCCGCGCAGTCCGAAACCAAGATTGATGGGGATCATGAGAGCTGCCACCGTTGATGGGTTTGATCCGCCCATAAGCGCGTACAGCAAAATCAGGAGGGCTTCGAATGTTACCAGGGATGTGCCGAACCAGATCACGCGATCGACACCAAAATGCGGTGCGATGTGCCCTGTTAAATTGGCCGCTACCATGAACATAGCAACGCCGCTCATTTGCATGACGATGAAATTGCCGAGTGTGCCGTCCATCGTGTTTACAAAAATAACGGGTGCGCCAAACACGAAGACGACAAGTCCACCCAAGCAAAAAGCTTGAGAAAGCGCGTAGCGCAAGAAATCGCGGTTGCGCAAAATGGCGCGATACGTGCCTTTGGGGGCATCCTGCGCCCCCATCGGCAAACGATGCCGCAACAAGAATAAGACGGATGCGACCAAGGCTGCTGCGCCGGCCGTTACATCGAAAGACGATGTCCAGCCGAAATGAACCAACAACCACGCGCCTACAAGTGGCGCAAGCGCAGGCACGATGGATTCAATGCTGCCCATCAGACCGATAGCGCGCATTGCGCGCGTTTCATCAAACACTGCCTTTACAATCGATGGCGCAAACACACCCGATGCAGCCGAAGCGATGCCCTGCAAAACGCGCAGGCCGATCATCACGTAAATATTGGTCGTCAGTGTGCAGGCAAATGCACAGATCGCAAAAATAAAAAGGGACCCAGACAGTAAAAGGCATCGGTCGTATTTTGCGCCAAGCACGCCAAACATAAGAAGACCAACGGCAGACCCAGCTGTATATGCCGCGATGACCATCTGGGACATTGCGACATTGGTACTGAAAATTTTAGGGAAGTCAGGAATTGCGGGCAGGATCAAATCAATGCCCGAAAACACCACCAGCGTACTGAAGACAACGAGGGTAAATGCCAGTATCCCGAAAGATCGGGATGACATTATGCGCGGCGTAGACGTTTCACCATGCCTTCAAGACGGTCGGTCAGCGCATCAACAGCGCGGGCAATGTCTTGTTCTTTGGCACGAGACGTTTCCTGAGCCTCGGCAATCGCTTCGCGGCGGATGTGATCGACGTCCACTTGAGCGGACGGAACAGATTGCGCAAGCTGCGTAGAGGCTTGCGCCAATTGCGCGCGCGTGTTTTGCAGGGCCGCTTCCAATTCGCGAATCTTCACGTCATATTGCTGCGCGACATACGCTTCAATTTCCTGTTGGCTTGGTCCTTGAGGGCCTGCGTGGGAACGCGCAGCTTCGGCTTGCTGTTTGGCTTCCATCATTTCGTCAGCGATGACGAGAGAAGTGAGCACAAGCATATAGCTTTCGTTCGGCGCGGCGCCCGCTTGATTGAGTTCGCGGAAACGCTCGTCAATATACGCGCCCAGTTGTTTGACGCGGTTTTCTTGGCCGTCATCGCAGGCGATGGTGAAGAGTTTATTATTGACGTGAATCCCGACCTTGCTCATTAGCGGCTCCCTACCTGTAGTAAATTCTCGATACGTTCAATGGTGCGATCCAATGTCTTCGCCATCAGCGTATTATCGACCGTTGGATTTTTCTTCGGGCTTACATTGCCGAATAAATCAATCTGTCTGGATTTGACGTCATTTTCACGCTCGGCTGCAATTTTCTCCAAGTCCGACACAACGGACGCCAAACGATTCAGGCTGCTATCCAGGCTCATCTCTTAAACACATCGAAAGTTTGTTGATAAGAAACACGAATAAGCCCCTCTAAAGCCCTTGTCCAGCAAGAAAATCAAGCGGACGCAAAATCGCTGTGCATGGTGTGAAAACCATGTTGCAAAGGCTTGATGATATGGGTGTTTTAAGCGTGCACTGGACGGACGTCAGGCTTTTTCTGCGTCAACGGCCGTTCAAAGCCGATAGACCTCTCACCAGATTGCAGGGAACGGATTGTCCGTACATCCACCATATAGGCCGTGCGATCCGCGTCATAGCTTTGCGGGACATACACAACAGGTGTCGCATCCGACACTGCTTCATTCGCGATTTGCCAATCATTGCGCACATTTCGCAATGACCAACCTTCCCATACGCGCTTTACGG
>DATCRN010000036.1:0-15946 GCA_036568945.1 Alphaproteobacteria bacterium
GTTCTGATGTCCCAAAAACTTCCCGCCGCTGTGGTGTTTGATTGGGACAATACCCTGATCGACACTTTTCCCTTAATTTTTGCTGGGAATAATTTGGTGCGCCGAGAGTTCGGTTTGGCGGAATGGAGCGAGGCCGAATGCCATCAATACAGTCAATTATCGGCCAAAGAAATGTTCACGCAGTACTATGGCGACCGCGCGGCCGAGGCCGAGAAAATTTTCTACGGACATATTCGCGCGCATCATCTGACATCGCTGAAAGTGATGGCGGAAGCCGAGAACCTGGTTCTGTTCCTTATCCAAAAGGGAGTAAAGCTCGGTATCGTTAGCAATAAGCGTGGTGAGGTTCTGCGCCAAGAAGTCGCGGCACTTAACTGGAACCATCATTTTTTGGCGGTGTTAGGACCTGATGATGTGGGCGGTGTCGGCAAACCCGACCCCCGTGGGGTGTGTCAGGCTTTGGCGCAGTTGGGACTTGAAAGCAATGATTATTCAAATACTTGGTATATCGGTGATACGCCCAATGACATTAAAACAGCTAAAGCAGCGGGAATGATCTCAGTCTTTATTGAAAATGCGTCAACCCAAGACCCCAAGGAAATTGCGGCGCTGCAGCCTGATTATTCTTTTAAATCGTGCGTAGAATGTCTTGCGTATATAAAAACCTTAATATAAAAACGCCCACGGCAATAAAACTATAAAAAAATTCAGGATAAGAAAAACAAATGACTGAAAAAAGCCAAAACGTTCAGGACGTATTTTTAAATGCGCTGCGCAAACAAAAAGTCCCCGTCACAATTTTCTTGGTGAACGGGGTAAAATTACAGGGCGTTGTCACATGGTTTGACAACTTTTCGATGCTTCTGCGCCGCGATTCTCAACCTCAGCTTGTGTATAAACATGCAATATCTACAATAATGCCGGGCGCCCCGGTTAAATTGTTCGATGAGGAAGAGGCCGCTGCAGCGGACGAGGCTCCAGCCGCATAATTTGCAATAATTTGGTAATTTCTATAACTATCTCACCATATTCAAACAAGGAATATGGTCATGGTCAAACTCATCAATAAAAAATACCTGCGAGACCGTTATAAAAAAATCGCAACTGCAGCAAGCGACATAAATCCGAATGATTGTCACGCTGAAAAGCCATCCAAGCCTTTGCGCGATTATTTGAACGGCATTTTATTTTTGCGATCCGTCTCCCAGGACACGGGCAAGAATCGCATTACATCCAGAACGGCAAGCAGACGCGCCAAGGCGTTAGATAAAATGTTCACCAAAGACGCCCAACACATCTTCAACGGCTGCGCATCTGGCAAAAATACGGTTGATGATCTGATCGAACGTTTTGAAATGACCCCGCGCAGTATGGCGCAAATTGCGGTCAATGTGCGCCGGTGGAAAATGCCCAAGGCAAAAGTGGCTTAATTCCCCTCGGTTTTCCTTGTGGGGGCGCTATACTTTAGCGAATGTCCGATTCCGTTGTTATTGTTCAGCCTGTCTTCAAATCCAAAGAACTGGCTTCCCAGTATGACGCCACCGCTCAAATGGCGGAGGCGGAAGGTCTTGCGCGCGCAATTGACCTGGATGTGATCGATGTCATCGAGGTCAACGTGCCAAAACCCAATCCGGCCACGTTAATTACTTTGGGCGGGGTTGAGAAGGCGATGGCCGTGATCGAGCCTGCCAAGCCGGATGTTATTTTCTTCAACGGCGCATTATCGCCGGTACAGCAACGCAACCTTGAGAAAGCCTGGAATGCCAAGGTCATCGACCGTACTGGTCTGATTTTGGAGATTTTCGCCGACCGGGCCCAAACCCGGGAGGGGACCTTGCAGGTGGATCTGGCCATGCTGGAATATCAGCGGTCCCGTCTGGTCAAATCCTGGACCCACCTTGAACGCCAACGGGCGACCGGCAAAACCGGCGGCCCGGGGGAAACGCAGATTGAGATCGACCGGCGTCTTTTGGATACCAAAATGGCGCAGATCAAAAAACAGATCGAACATGTGCGCAACACCCGCGATCTGCAAAGACGGGCGAGGGAGCGTGTGCCCTATCCGCTGGTCGCGATCGTCGGTTATACGAATGCCGGGAAGTCTACCCTGTTCAACCGGCTCACCGGCGCGTCAGTCCTGGCCAAGGACATGTTGTTTGCCACGCTCGATACCACGTCCCGAGCCCTCAAAATCCCTGGCGGGCAGAAGATTATCCTCAGTGATACCGTAGGCTTTATCACAGACTTACCCACACAGCTGGTGGCTGCATTTCGCGCCACTTTGGAACAGGTCACGCAGGCGGATATCATCCTTCACATGCAAGACGTGTCCGATCCCAATCACGCCAAGCACCGGAAAGACGTTTTAGACATTCTGGACGAAATCGGCGTCGACTTGGAAAAGGCTCCCATCATCGATGTCTTCAATAAGGTCGATTTGCTGCCGGCGGGTGCTCGTAGCAAATACGGCTCATCGAAACAGCGCGGGCAAGAAAGCGTAAACATTTCCGCCATTTCGGGCGATGGAATTGAAGCGCTTTTGCTTCTGATCAAGACGCATTTGGACCAGGGACGGGAAGTCCAATCCATCAAGTTGCCGGTATCGGAAGGCAAGTGGCTGGCCTGGTTGCATGCCCATGGCGAAGTGGTCGCCGACCGCGTGCGTGGGGAAAACCGCCATTTAAAAGTTGCATTGAGCCAAGCAGACTTCGATAAATATAATCAAACATCGCCATTCGTTCCAAAAAAGAGCCAAAAGAACGACTGGGACTAATTTTATAACGAGGGGACTATTCCATGAACGTTGCAAGCACCGTTGCCATCGCCTTTATGTCTGTGGTGTCGCCAAATACGCAAAACTTACCCGAGCCGATTAAGCCGGCACCGCAAATGATCCTGCCCGCTATCCCCGCTTTGCCAAAACGAAAAGGCGAGGCTGCAAAAATTAAATGGGATAATAAAAATTGGCCAAAAGGGACATACGCGCAATTTGGGTCAACGAAACCAACTGCGCCTATTTTTCAGCCGCCTTCACAGCGTTCCAGTGTTCGTCCATCTGTGCAAGGTTAGTTTTACCAAACCCTTGTGATTTTGCTTTCATTAAATCTTCTACCCCATTGAAACGACGAATAAATTTGTTGTTCGCAGAACGTAGTGCTGATTCAGCATCCACCCCTAAATGTTCGGCCAATACACAGGCCACAAACAGGATATCCCCAAGCTCTTCCACAAGGTTATCTTGATCCTTATTTGCATCAGCCTGCTTCAGTTCTGCGATTTCCTCGTCCAGTTTGGCGAAGACCTCGTCCTTTGACGGCCAATCAAAGCCAACTTTCGCCACTTTGCGGTGAATTTTTTGTGCGCGCATCAACGCCGGCAGGCCTTTGGTGACCGCATCAAGCAAGTGGGTGTCGCCACGTGCGGCTTTTTCTTTATCCTTCTGCGCATTCCAGATGGTCATGACCTCAGCCGCGTTCGCGGCGGTCTTGTCACCGAAGACGTGAGGGTGACGGCTGATCAATTTGTCGGCCTCGGCCTGCGCCACTTGATTGATATCGAACAGACCTTGTTCGACGGCAATTTGGGATTGGAAGACAACTTGGAGGAGAAGGTCCCCCAGCTCCTCCTGAAAATCGTTCATATCACCGCGGTCGAGCGCGTCGGCAACTTCATAGGCTTCTTCAATCGTGTAGGGGGCGATGGTTTCAAAGGTTTGTTCCAGGTCCCATGGGCAGCCGCCATTAGGGTTGCGAAGGCGGGCCATTACGTCGATGAGGGCCTGAAGGCCGGAATTTTTTATATCGTTGGTCATCCGGGGTTACTACGCGGCTTTTGCTCGGAATTCCAACATTTTGTGTATTGACATAAATTGGCGTACGGCTTCAAGTGTCATAATACTAGGATTGGAGACCTTCACGATGAAGCCAGATTTTCGCATCGCCTTTAAACAAAATCGCCGCTATAGCCGTCCGGATTTATCAACTCTTTTAGACCAGGTCGCGAAGCTCGAATATTTCGATCGCGAAGTTGAATATTCGCGCTCATTCATGGTGGCAGGACCTTATCAAGATCTCACATCGCAGAACAGAAAAGGTCGCACGGCGATGTTTGCGCGCGTCGATCGTCTGACGGGTATTCTCAATCTTGAAATTCGTAACTGGGTTCCGCCGCTGCGTAGTTCAGGCTCGACCGGCTATGGCTTGCTGGATATCTGGGGGCAGGCGCAGGGCAATAAAATTAACATGGGTCATGTAACGACGCTGGCTGAAGCCAAGGAAAAACTTACGGCGTTTGCGAATGATTGCCAAACCCAAGGGCTATCTGAAATCCGTACATTTTCTTGGATCGATGGCGGATATTATTCAGCTGTCGAATTGTATGATGCGAGTGCACAGCGTGAAGCCAATAAAAAACAACCGCAAAAATCACTCGTGAGCGTAGGCGCGCCTTAAGCCAAATTTCGGCTTGGGATAACCGCTAATGTCATTGGCAGCAACAGCCAAAGCATGCGCGCTTCGTAAAAATCGCCGGCAACCATGCATGTGGCCATGGTCAACACACCGATCGCTATAAGAGCGATACAAGCAGGTGTAGATGCGGCATTGCGGGTCAGCAGAACGAAGCTTACGCCCAACGGCAAAATCAATATAAGCGTACCGATGAGGCCAAAGCGGACCATTAGATTAAGGAAGATGTTATGGGGGTAGGTGTGTACTGAAAACTCACCTGCACGAACCGTTATGAAGCGGTATGAATCCACACCTTCACCCAAGAGTGGCGAGCGCTTGATAATCTTCTGCGCTTCTAAAAAGAGGCGCAGGCGGCTGGTGTTATCATAGATGGTAATTCGATTACCGCAGGATGTGACATCAAGCGATTTGAGTAAGGCGGGATTTGGGTTTTGTTTCCAAGCTTCAATGTAACAAGAGCGCAGCTCATATCCCACATAGGACAGCTTATGGGCCGTTAGGCCTTGGGGTAATTCGTCATCCGTGTAATTGCGTTGTTCTATTTTGGCCAAAGTTGAGATTGGGCTCGTCGACGTCGCAGTTTCATTGGTTGTTTGAATTGGTGATGCCACGACATAAGTGTGGCTAGGGCGTAAATCGCTCATGTTCGACGGGAAAAAGAAAAGGGCACCGGCAACCATAAAGGACAGCAGGATGAACAACGCGTGCTTGTAATCACGCAAAACAATCAGTGAAAAAATACTGACGAGCACGCCTAAGAAGGCAGCGACAGGGGCTGCTTTTTGCAAACTAAAATAGGACGTCAGCAAATAAAACGCGGCAAGTGCGGCATATCCAACCAAATAGCGCGTGTTCTGCGTGCGCAACAAGGCGAAAAGGGTGGCGCCAAACCCCATTAGCTCAAGCGTATAAAATCCGTAGGGCCCTCCCATAATGTGCAGTGCGCTGCCATTATCCAGAGAAACACCAGTAAATGCGGTTTTGGCGATAGCCGCACACGCCGCCAAAAACGCGATCCCACGGATTATCAGCATCAAAAAATCGACGTCTTGGATAGTGCGCAAAAGTCCAAAACCTAAGGCGACGAGCCCTAGAACCATCAGTAAATCGACATAGACATGAACGCTGAAACCAAGATCGTGCGGTAAGAAAAACGCATCACGCACGAAATACACAGCAGTTGTAACAACCAAAGCGCCAAGGAGATACAAATGCGCACGTCGTGTGGAAAGGAAACTACGCAGCCCATATATTTTCGCATCAGTAATCAAAGCGGCCAGCGATACGGCAAAACATAAAAAATGCAATTTAAGTTCGGGCAGGTGATCGGGCGCCAATCGGCCGAGATCGGCTTGTCCGCAAGCAAGCGCGGCGGCTAGGGCTGCAACACCCCAGTGGTGTACGGAGATGTGTTTAACCTTGTTCAGGAGACCGCCAATCATGGGCGGCACCATATCGAAGAGTCTGAGCGTCTAAAAGCGTCTTTTAGACAGGTTTACTGCTTGGTTTTGGATGAGCGAGTTCCCATTCGGCAGCGCTGTTTGCCTTAGCAACTTCAGCAAACAAATCTTGGCCTTTTGGTGCATCGAGCAAATCACGGATCGACGTGCCTGCAGGTTGACCGGGGTGGTGAAGGGATTCGGATTTTCGGGATGGGGACTGTGTAGAAGCACCAAACAAACGCGTAATAGATTCAAACATGTTTATAACTTTACTCCTTCAAGGAACCGGACTATGCCGCGAGTCTGGCAAGCATTGCAAGTTTCACAAAACGTCACAAAAACTGTGGGTTTGAAGGTTAAAGGGAAGCGGTTTTGTGAGTATTTCCTAGAACCCCCTCTAAGCCTATATAAGAGTGATAATATATATTATGGAATATAAGAGATGTATCAAGAACGTATCAAGCCAAATGGCGCTGCAAGGCTTGATACACACGGGATACTTCTGGATCAGCGATACCAAGGCGATTTAATTCCTCAGCGATGTTGATGATGTAATCGCGGCCGCTACCACGCACGCCGTGTGCATTTAGCGCGAGTTGTGCGAGATGATTGCAGCAATCCGATTTGATCACATTGTCATGTTCGTAAATGTATAAATGCGCAGCGATGGCTTCACCAGATTTTGTCAGACGGACCAAGCGTTGATGCTTGGTATAGTGTTGTTCACGACTATCCAAGTCGGCGAATAAATCGTCATGGATATGGTCGTCAAATTCCATTGCGTAACCAGTGCAAATCGCATTGTTTTCGGCGATCAAATTTAAAGTAACGCCTGGGTTTTCAGGCGTTCCTCGGTTGATGGTCGATGGCTTGTTAAAGATCCTGCGAAATCCTTGGATTTCGGCCATTTCGACGCGACGGCAGCCAAAATCCTGCTGCCATTTACGGTCCCACATCAACGATCCATAGCCGAAAATCCATACGCTCATAGGATGTGATTAATCCAGATTAGCGGTACTTGGGTCAACTTTGCTGGCATAAATTTTGCACGATAATGTGCATGACCGATCTTGATCCCATTTCTGTGATGGCTGCACAAATTCGCGCTAAAGCATCCAAAGCCGCTGCCGCTAATAAAACGGCAACTTCATCGACCACCAAAAAGATGACGGTACAAACGCCAAAGACCATCCCTGATATTTACAAAGGCGTCCGGTACGATAGCGTGATCGTCGGCAAGCGTGAGAAATATCTGCGCAGCATCGATTCAGGATTTCTGAAACAGGCTGCTGCCGAACAAGGTATCAACATTAAATTCGGACGGGATCCGGCGTCAGAGGCCTGGAAAAAGAACAATCCCGAACTGCTGGCAAAATGGACCCAAATCATGGAGCGCATGGCAGCCTTAAAAGCATCCGCAAACGCCACGGCCCAAATCCTATCCGAGCCCCCTATCCCGCAAGAAACGAACGTTTCTACGTCATCCGAGGCGTAAGCGTGCCGACCTTTTTGGCGAAATGCGGGTCATTCATCGGATCGCCGACGTTTTCAGGCCCACGATAGCGGCGGACGGCCACGTATTGTTCTTCTGACAAGGTCCCGAAAAAGCCGCGTGGTTCGCCTGTTTTTAAGGTCGCTAAATACGTCCGGTGGTCGGCTTTCAGTTCATCATCGGTCATTTCGTCTACGTTCTTGGCCATCTATCCTCCAGTTGTGCTGAATGCGCTTTTTTGAAGCCTATTCAGATGCGGAAAAGAGTTCAACTTCCTTTTCAATCCGAGCCCCCGACCCGCAGAAATTCATGGTTTCTGATTTCGCGCAGCCCCCCGAGGTACAGATTGCTTGAATTTGTTTGCGTATGCCGATATTACGATTGCTCAGAAATGGCGCGGGGGTGCGCTTTGCGGAAGGTGGCGAGTAGCTCGTCGTAGTTCACTTCCGTGTATCTTTGCGTGGTTGATAAAGACGCGTGGCCGAGCAGTTCCTGGACCTCGCGCAGGTTAAGTCCCGCACCCAATAAATGGGTGGCGTAGGAGTGCCTCAAGGCATGCGGCGTGGCCGCTTCCGACAGGCCTAGCTGGCGACGCAGATAGCGCATTCGCTTTTGAGCCATTCCTTGGTTTAAACGGTCGCCACGCTCGCCGACAAAGATCGGGTCCCCCGCGCCCCGTACGTGCGGGCATACGGCCTCATATTCGGCGATCAGTTTGATGCTCTCGGGCAATAGGGGGACTTCACGTTGTTTGTTCCCCTTCCCTGTGACTCTAAGCATGGTCTGGCCTGGTCTGATGTCACCAATATTCGCCTGCAAACCCTCGGAAATCCTGAGGCCCGATCCGTAAAGAAGGCCGAATAAGGCACGATCGCGCATCATCATCCAATCCCCCTGAAGATTGTCCAAGAGGGAGAAGACTTGAGGTATTTCGAGCGGCCTTGGGACCTTATGCGGACGCTTGGGTGTACTTAGGAGCTTCAAGGTCGGGTTGTGCAGATAGTCGTTTCGGTCGAGCCATTTAAAGAAGGTGCGCAAGGATGACACTGCCCTAGCCCGACTGGTCGATGAATTGCCCTTCATCGCCTTCTTGGATAGGTAACCGCGAAAGTCAGTCAGTGTAGCATCAGAGATATCTTTCAGCGCCACAGGACCCCCGATATGGGCCTGGAGGTAGCTTAGGAATTGATGCAAGTCCCCCTGATAGGCACGGAGCGTGTGGTCAGATACCCGGCGTTCATTGGCCAAGGATTTCAGCCAAGCTCCCGCCGCATCCAGCAAATCGGGCTGGCAGAGGGTTTCGTTTAAGCGGGAAGATCCAGCCATAATCTAAAACAACGTTCGACAACGCGGGAAAGGTAGGTCACAAGCTCGACCCCCTGCCCATCGCGGAACATCTCCGGATCGCGGGAGCCGAAGGCCAATATGGCAGGCGGAGTCATTTGCGAGATATCGACGCGTAAGACGGCTTGGGACCGAACCAGGCGGGCAGCAGCGCCAAAGACGGCGTCTGAGCCATGGATATCGGATTGAAGCATCGCTTCATTGCCCTGCATCCATTGCTCGATCGTTCCTTGCGGCACTACGCGTACGCCGGCGGCGTTTAGGGTCGCGGCGGATACATTATCCCCCTCCACAACCAATACAGCGGCATCGACGTCCAGAATGGCGGCAATGTCCATGGTGATGGCTTGGATGAATTGCGGGAAGGACCGCGCCTCGAGCAACTTCAGGGTCGCTTCGTGGATGCGGTTGACGGAATTCATATTGAGGCGGGAGACTTCGATCAAATCGCGTGTGGTCTCGATCACGCTGTCCTTATCCTTTTTCAGGCGTTGGACCATGTAATGCTGAAAATCGGCGACCCCGCGACCTTGAGAATTATCCTTGGGCGGCAGCAGATGGTCGCAGGCATCCGGGTGCTTTTGTAAAAAGTCGGGGTGAGATTTCAGATATTCCACCACATCGTCTGCGGAAATCGTGTCGGTCGTCGTCTTGGTCATCATGGGAAAACTTCAAATGTTGGAATGAATCAACAAATCAAAGCATACCATAAAAAAACTAGCCAAAAGGGCGGCCTTTCTTATTCTGGCTATCAAAAAGTCTATTGCTTTTCGAACAAAGCAGTTGTTTTAAAGTATCAGCCCAGACTATATCTGGTCCGTGACTCATAAAGACCTGCAAGACGAGTCATGAAACGGCTAAACGGACTAAATACAGGTTGTGTTCTTTGGATCTCCGGAACTTTTCCGTTTCTTACGTCCGCAACTTGCCGACCGATACCGCTTAAGACGCTGGCGATTTCATCACGAGATCCCGACGTTTCATGCTGATTGTCCATGATGACTTCTTCGATACGCATAAAGTCACGGTCGCGTCCGCGCACTGCTGTCACTGTACTGACATAAGGTTTGCCACTGCGTTGATAGACAACACTGCATGTTAGTTTCTCGCCATCCGAAATAGTCAGGTGCGCATCACCCTGAATGTGTAAGATTTCTTTGTGATTATTAAGCGCATCTAGATTGATATTCAGCCTGGCGTAGACGGCTTTGGTCGGCAGTTGCACCTCTGCCTCGGCACGCTTAACAAATTCCTGAAATTCTTCAACTAGCCCCATGACACCCCGTTTCAGTTCCCTATTGGAATCCTTAGCGAGGTGGGATTATGGCGTCAATCAACTCTATATAAATGACGGTTTTAAGTCGCTTTGGCGAAGAGCTTTGCTGTCCCAAACGCTCCAAGGGTTGAGTTTGGCGGCCAACCGACCCAAATCCGTGAATCTTGGGGTGCCTTCCAGAGTTTCGGGCATGCGGCCATTGGCGATGGCATGCGCTTGTTCTCCAATGGCAAGCATCACATCATAAACTTCGCGATGGTTTTCCGTTGAGTAGCTTTTGTTATCCAAAAATAATTGATCGACACAAATCTGTTTTCTATTCGGTGCAAATTGCGTCAGAAGATGGCTTCCGTAGCTTTTCCCTTCTTTTGTATAAACAAGCGAGATGTTGAGGGTGTCTGCGGTATTTTTGATCGCGAGCTTGGCGCTATCGCCATTTAACGTCGTAAACTCGACCTTTTGTGTTGCGAGGTTACCCAAAAGCATTATGGCTGTTTCATGACGTATATATTTACCGGTTAGTGGGTCCTTTAAGTTTTGTTCGATGGTGGATGGTTTGAACGGATGAATTATACTATCTGCCGCTTGTCTGCAGGCTTGTCCGAACGGGCTTTGCGCCAGATCGTAAAAGAGACTTGTTAAATTCGGTTTGTAGGAATTCGTATCGTCCTCTTTACCCATGATGCCCTCCGCATCTGAAATAAGACTCTCCCCTTCTTTGTACCGAAGAGGGTTCGATTGCGTCAAATTTTGGTCGGAGTTAACTGCGGCGCGCTTGCGCTGAACTGGCTTTGACGAACGCCGGTATTCCGCCAATTGGACCAAGGATTGTGGCGTTCAATAAGACGTCCGAGCGGTTTAAAATATGGTTCTTTTGCATATAGATGAGGGATACCGCTGAAACAAAACTGACGGTATTGCTGCCCGATATAATTTAGGAAGTGATACAGTTCGTTCCGGTGTTCAATTTTTAGATTGATGTTATCAATCATCACTTTACTCAGCGTAATGATACGACGGTCTTCGGAGTAGGTTCCTACGACTTGGCTTGTATATTCTTTGCCGTCGCGTTCAACTGTTAAGGCGAACGAATAATTTTTTCCATCATCTTGTGCTGTAACGACCATGCGATCGCCGTTATCCCATAGGCGCTCAACAGTCCCCTGCTCAGCGAAACCGAGCAGTGAATTGACATCTTTTGCAAACGCGTATTGCGCCGGCATAAATGGATCTAAGCGATTGCGGTAAATAACGCCGCGCGAAAAAGGATGAACAATGGCAGCAAAGATCTCTCTCAACGGTTTATCGTTGATGGAGATCAGCTGTTTGCGACGTTCCGGTTGTTTTGGCATGGGGCGAAGCTACACTCCCCCTGTACATTATGTCAAAATTAAATATGGATCGGGCGACCATCTACGGCCAAAGCCGCCTCTTTCACAGATTCGTTCAAAGTCGGGTGAGCATGGCAGGTTCGGGCAATATCCTCGGCCGAAGCGCCAAACTCCATGGCGAGTACGCATTCCGCGATCATCGTGCCGGCTTCAGCGCCAATGATATGAACGCCCAAAACACGGTCGGTTGCAGCATCTGCGAGCACTTTTACGAAACCGTCGGTTTCATTCATGGAGCGTGCGCGACCGTTGGCGGTATAAGGGAATTTCCCAACTCTGTATGAGATACCTGCAGTTTTCAGCTGTTCTTCAGTTTGACCGACAGCGGCAATTTCAGGGTGTGTATACACAACGCCCGGGATCAAATTGTAATCGATGTGGCCGGATTGGCCTGCGAGCATTTCGGCCAAAATAACGCCTTCGTCTTCTGCTTTATGAGCAAGCATAGGGCCGATGATGGCATCACCAATGGCGTAGATGCCAGGCACTGATGTTGCGAAATGCTCATCCGTTTTAATGCGTCCACGCTCGTCTAACGCGACGCCGACTTTGTCGAGACCAAGCGATGCCGTATGGGCTTTGCGGCCCACAGCGACCAGAACCGTATCGGCTTCCAGTTGCTCTGAGGTGCCGCCTTGCGCAGGCTCAAGCGTAAGCGTCACACCTTTTTTTGCGGTCTTCGCAAAAGTGACTTTGGTTGAGAGTTTGAATTCGATGCCTTGTTTTTCGAACAGACGTTGCGCTTGCTTGGCAACATCGGTGTCCATGCCAGGCAAAATGCGATCCAAATATTCAATCACGGTGATTTTAGATCCCAAGCGGCGCCAGACAGCGCCAAGCTCAAGGCCAATCACCCCTGCGCCGATAACAACCAAATGGCCAGGCACTTTGTCGAGTTCGAGCGCACCCGTTGAGGACACTATTTGTTTTTCATCGACAGCGATGCCTGGCAGCAATGAAACGTCGGAGCCGGAAGCAATGACAATGGCCTTGGTCGTGTAGGTATTCTTACCGTTTGTGCCTTTGACCAGTACTTGGCCCGCGGCCGGGATAGAGCCCTCGCCTTTCAACCAATCGATTTTGTTTTTCTTGAATAAGAATTCGATGCCTTTGGTGTTGTCGGCAACGACTTTGGATTTGTGCGCCATCATCGCGGGCAGATCGAGCTTCACGCCGGTGACTTTAACGCCCATGTCGCCCATGTGATCACGCGCGTCTTCCAATTTATGCGATGCGGTCAGAAGCGCTTTAGATGGGA
Source organism: Alphaproteobacteria bacterium (assembly GCA_036568945.1). GTDB lineage: Bacteria > Pseudomonadota > Alphaproteobacteria > Micavibrionales > UBA1664 > UBA6145. The sequence continues at coordinate 12,673 of DATCRN010000036.1, forward strand.
TGCAACCAACATTGAGGCATGTACCGCCAAGGGCCTCGCGTTTTTCAACGCAGGCGGTTTTGAAGCCAAGTTGTGCACAACGAATGGCGCAAACATAACCACCGGGACCGGCACCAATGACGATGACATCATAATTCGTATCTGACATGAAAAATCCTTCTAGAAAGCTAGAGGGAGAATACCGTTTAAAGCAGGAAATTCAAGGCCGCTTAAGCGACTTTGAGTTTACGGTCGAGAGCCGGCATAGGTTGGTTTTCCGGGGTTGGGATGTAGATTTGGCCGGGGCCAAGATCTTGAGCAAGCGCTTCTCGCGATGCAATGAGGACGGCTTCCGCTTCTTCAATCGTGTTTACGACATGGATGTTCATGCGTTTACGTTCAGAAGCAGACAGCATTTGGATCAGCGGTTCATAGACAGGCACGTTGTTTAGAAGTTCATTCACAATGATCAACGGGCGATTTTTGGTCGGCATCATGCCCCATTCGCGCATAAGCAAGGATGCGGCAATTTCTTGAACCGATCCTGCACCACCTGCCAAAAGAACTTCAGCGTCGGTATTCATCAAGTTGGCCATACGCTGTTCGATATGTTTAAAGACGATGGCGTCTTCATTTTTCGGATGCCAACCGCCTTCGCGTTCCTTGGTGTCGTGGCACTGATAGGATGTGACATGGTTGCGCGGCGCAGGTTGGCCTTTGTGATGTTTGGACCACCAGGTGCGGAAATCATGCACGCCTTCGGATGTCGCGAACATCAAACCCTCGCGGCCACCACCGTTGATGATACCGAAACCGTTTTGTGCGAGACCGAAGGTAAAGCGTTTTGCATCCTTCGTCGCCTGCATGTCTTTGCCCAGTGATGCCGAGCAATAAATCGTGACGCGGAAAAGATCGCTCGGCATCTTTTTACCGTCGGCTTTGTGTTCGACTGGCTTATTATGCGTGTGCGGACGGATGTAACCTTCGACAAAGGTTTGCATGGCGTCTTTTAACTGCAATTTACCTTTATAATTGCTGGTAATGTCTTGCCAACGGTTCAGCAAAGCTGCCGTTTGTGACATATGATGGAACATATTTTCAAAGGATTCTTTCCAATCATCGCCGATAATGCCGAAGAACTTGGCCTTAATAGCGCGGTCATCCACTTGCTTGCCGACGGTTAGGGACGTTGCGAACAAGGTTTTCAGGAACTTGAGACCAGGAATGCGTTTTAAATCCGGACTATCATTCCCCAAAATGAAACCATCTGCGTCCTCATACAAACGACGCAGCGTTGTGAGCGCTTTTTCAACTTGATCACGATGTTCGTCATTCGCGCGGCGCGGACTTTTGTTAAAGCGGTTCACGCGCGGGTTGATGAAGGGTTCGAGATTATAACGTTTGTTATGACCGCTCATCAGCTTGAAGGTACCGTTCATCGCCTTATGCAAGTGCTGCGGCCCATGACCGTTGATGGATGGGAATAGTGTATGAATGGTCGCGATTTTGTAGCGGTCCTGTGGTGGTCGGCCAACAGCGGCCTGGAAGGACCGTTTAAAGCCGGATACGGCCTTGCTATGTTCAGCGATACCCGTAAGTGCCCCCAAGGTACGCAATGAGCCTGCGACTTCGCTTTGCGTTTCCACATATTTGTCGATCTGTGCCTTGGTTTCGATGTCTTCAGGCGCAACACCTTCATTATAGGTCAACGGATACAAATAATGATCCGTTTGCGTGACTTTCACGTCCGGTTGCGGGTGCGTCAGAGCGCCAGAGCGGCGCGTGGCCATGGTTGCAATGTATTTAATCTTATTCGGATCTTTTTCCTTGAACCAATCAAGGCGCACCGCGATGTGGCAGGCGCAATCAAGCACAGTCGTATCGACCGGGGCACCGCCTTCGGCTTCGATTTCTTCAATCGCGCCTTTGAGCATTTGTTCAAAGATTTCTTTCCGCGAATGCGTTTTCAATAGCGAAGCAAGTTCGGCGCCTGGATGATGTTTATTCTCATACGGATTGAATTGTGGCTTCGCAGCGGCAAAGGCATTGGTTTTGACAATACGGTGATCCATGAAATCAAAGCCGCGATCATCAAAGATAATCCAGACATCTTCCGGTCCCTTGCCTTCCGGGCAAAGCATTTTGCAAACCTCATCATAGCCAAGCGTATGAATGACATGATGGGTTTCGCGCATTTTTTGAAGATTGTTGCCTTCATAGGAACAATTGTCTTCTTCTGCTTCACGCGGCTTATGCGTGATCAGGGACCCAAGAGACTCCGCGCGAATACGTGCGCGCATTTCATCGAAGGATCCTTTGGTTTCAATCGGTTTATGGCCGCTGCCGCTTGCGACGGCAATCAGATCATTGATCTTGATAAGGGCATTGATACGATCAGCCTTTGGCGCAAGCGCCATCGTGCCGGCATCGAGTGTTTTTAAAACGTGGAAGGTGCTTTCTTTGGCTTCGCTGTTGTTGATCGCATTCCCACGGAACAAGGTCACGTAAATGCCGATGGATTCTAAGGCTTTCGTATGCGGCGCCTTTAGACCCAAATACGACAATAGCGGTGACCAGAAGGGTTCGGAATTGGCCTGACTGGTGCCCGAATTTTGAATAATCAGTGTCGTGTCTTTGACACGAATATCATCTTCGGCCTTCGCGATAATCACTTGCAACGCTTGACGCAGCGAATGCATGTCACCACGCGTCAGGATCAATGTGCGCGCATCTTCGGCAAGCTCGACCGCATCGGGATATTCGGTCCAGTCATGCATGAAGTTCAAACGGAAATACGGATCAAGTCCTAGGACTTTATAATTGTAAATTTTGGCTGCGTGTGCGTCCGTATCCAAACGACCACGGCGTTCTTGTAGTTTTGCTGAGATCGGATGAACGGATGTGACGCCCTTATGTTTGCGCAGCTCAAGATCGTTTGGATCTTCGTGTTGCAAAGTCACATAGGATTCTGGTGTTTCGCCCAGAAAACCATCATGCGCCATGTTGTAGATCAGTTTGAAAAGCTCAGGCGGATATCCGTGCGGTTTTTCACCACGGCAAATGGCCTCGACGAAAACGAGGAGCTCGCGGGCCTTTTCGGCTAATTCCGGCTTAGAATACATTCTAAGTCATTTCCCTGGTTTAATTTCCGTAACCACTAGCGGGTCCTTGCGAAATTAGCAACAAAATCTTGGTTAATTTAACTATCAGATTCTTTTAGGCCCCACCCCAGTCCTCAAGCCAAAGATCAGGTTTTTCCTCAATAAACTTCTTACATAACCCTACACAGGAAGGG
>DATCRN010000037.1:0-6147 GCA_036568945.1 Alphaproteobacteria bacterium
AGGGTTTGATGAGGTCCAAGCCAACGCCGCTTGCGCTCATTTAGGTGCGTGTCTTGTGGTCGCCCCCGGTTCGTGATTATTTAGAGGCCCTACATAAATAGGAGGCCTCGTTATGCATTTGCGCTCTAACCGCTCCGGCAACGTTTTAATCTTTATTCTGATGACAGTGCTGTTGCTGGGACTGCTGACGGCTGCAGTCACTAAAATGAGTGGTGGTTCCGGCAACATGGATGCCGAGCAGGCACAAATCAGAACGGCCAAAGTTGTCGGCTTTGCGGTTGATCTTAAACGCGCGGTCGAAAATATGACGCGCGCCGGCAAGTCGGAGACGACTATTTCTTTCGCCTCTCAAAATTTAACCGGATACGGCACACCTGATACCGCAGCCGCTAACGAAGTCTTCAATATTGCTGGTGGCGGCGTGGGGTATGTCGAGGTGCCGGAAAACATCAGCAATGGCAGTCAGTGGGAATTTTACGGGTTCACCGCCGCGCCTAATGTCGGTGATGACGCTACACCCGATTTGATGATGGTTCTGCCCAACGTCACGCAAGCCTTCTGCACATCCTTTAATACCAAAGCCGGATTCCCGAGCGGCGCATCCATTCCCACCGACAGCGCCGCCTGTGTACACGACACCAGTAAACGCTTCAGCGGTACATTCGCGACCGCAGGCGCAATCAATACGATGGATACAGCTACCTTTCCCGATGTAAATAAACCGTACCCCTCTGCCTGTGTCGCTTGCGGTGGGTCTTATCACGCCTATTACGTGTTGCTGGAGCGTTAACGTGAATTTGAACTGGGACAAACTGCGCGTCTTTCATACTGTGGCCGAAGCTGGGTCGTTCACCCATGCGTGCCATGCGCTGAATTTGTCGCAATCGGCGATCTCACGGCAAATCAGCGCACTTGAGGAACAGCTCAGCGTTTCTCTCTTCCACCGTCACGCACGCGGACTCTTGCTCACCGAGCAAGGTGAGCTGCTTTTAAAAGCGACCAAGGACGTGTTTGAAAAACTCGCAATGATCGAAGGAAAAATTTCGGATACGAAATCCGCACCTGAAGGTCCGCTCAAAGTCACCGTGCCGGGATTCTTGGGCATGGCATGGCTCGCACCGAAGATCGATGGCTTCCATCGTCAATATCCAAAACTCAAACTCACGGTGATTCTGGATAACCGTGTGCTGAACTTAAGTATGCGCGAAGCCGACGTCGCCATTCGACTCTTTGAACCGGCACAACCGGATTTGATCAAACGCAAAATCGGCGAAGTCACATTCCATCTGTGTGCATCCAAAGATTACTTGAAGGAAAAAGGCACGCCGAAAACGGCTGCGGATTTGAAAAAATTCACGCTGGTGGGATATCCGCCGGGCGTGCCAATTCCCCACGAGCACACGGACTGGTTGTTTAAGGTTGCGAATATCGACAAAGATATCGCCTCAAACGTAATTCTTATCAATTCAATGCAAGCTATTCTGAATACTGTAGAATATGGGACAGGCATTGCCTGTCTGCCTGACTTCATGATTAAGCATAATAGCAGTTTACAAATCATCCTGGATCAGTACCCGGCGCCGCAGATTCCGCTCTATTTCGTGTATCCGGAGGAGCGTCGCAATTCGACGCGAATTAAGGTTTTTCGCGAGTTTATGATGGCTGAAGTTGCGGAAAGCCCACTTTAGTATGCAATTTAAATCCCTAAAAATTATCTAGCCTTGCGTTTTATGCATATCTGCCCTGCCGATAAATAACGTGCGCAGGATTCAACGAAGCATTACACAGACCTCGCTGATCTTCGGATCAGCTTTACGTCTCCCAGACGTGAAACCTCCCTGTTCAACTCGCCGGACCGTAAGGTCCGGTTTCTTTTTGGGCTAAATTTGACTTTAAGCACCCCGTTGTAAGACCTTCTAAGAAGGATATTGGAGGAGACGGGAATGGATCGATACACAGCAGAACATGAAAAAATGAAAAGCGACGCCCTGGCGATTAGTCTTGCCTATATCACCGGTGAAGAAAACGAAGAACAGATACGCGCAAACCGCCCGCGTCGTCACCCAAAAGTGATCGACATTTTCATAGAAGCTGCCAAGCAATTTAAAGAGCTGACCGAAACCACTCCTGAACTCAAAGAAGAGTTCGCGACCTACAAACAATTATATGACCATTTAAAAGGTCCGGACTCAAAGTTCGGCAAAGTGCTTCACCGCTTATTCAATCTAAAATCAGTCGGCAAATTGATTGAGAGCGAAAATCGTATGCGCGCCATCGTCTTCGATAAGGGCCTTATTTTGGTCTAAGGCCGCAACTGCGGCAGCGGATGCAATTGATCCTGCAAACGCTCGAACAGAACCAGGCCTTTCATATGAATGTGATCTTCCGCGATTTGGGCTGCTGTCCATAAAATCCCTTCCGCATAAATCCGGCGGCTTTTGGCTTCGTGCGTGATGACAATGTTCTGATCATTGAAGGTCACTTTCAAGCGATGCTTGGGCAAGGCCCCGGCGATGCGGCGCGAACGGACTTGAATTTTGTCGATGCCCAGCCAATCACGCCACAATAGTGCCGTACCGCTAGGGCGGTCTTGTTTTTTGACATCATGCGTTTCCGTCAGTGTGGCGCGGGCGGCAATGTCTTGATCGCGTAACTTTCTGCCCAATTCGGATATTTGGTGACGAATAGGCTGCATATCAAAGGCGAAGTTTTTGGAATGCACCCAAGTGATCCCACGCTCGTATAGAATGCTATCGATATTTTCAGGCCATGCATGTCCCGTCGTCGCAATGATCGCATGCCGGTTAGCCGCAAGCACCAGCGGATAAACCTTATTGAATTCTTTGGCAGGTACGGCAACCACAATAACATCGGCGCTGTGCAGGACGCTCAAAGGATAACGTGCGTTCCGCGGCAGATTAACGATGTGATAGCTGGGATCAGCTAATTTATGAATTGCTTGTCCCAGTTTGCCGTCGCCGCCGATGATGGCGATGTTTTTCCCTTGTGCCATTATTTCCTATAGCTATGTCGAATTAGCGTTTGCGCCACTGATTGATGGCGCCCATCAACATGCCGGCCGCAGCAGGCTCGACTGCATAATAAAAATCCATGACCGGCGCTTCGCGTGTGCCGCTGAACACGGCCATACCGGCTATGCCCCGAGCATTCCGTACGCTCAAAACCCATTTATCGCCCGATGTCATCATCGCTTCAAAATTCAAGTGCGGCATATCACGTTTCAGACACGTCCGAAACTGCGCGACATCAGCATCGAGAGTTAGAAACCGTCCAAAATGCACATCAACGCTGTAGGTACTATGCAGCGCTTGCGATTCTTGCTGGTGCCCCAAGGTGCTCATGCGACCGCCTGTCCGCGAAAGGCTGCAATATTGTGACGATAGCGCGCGATTTTTAAACCCTTACGAATTTCTTCAGGGTACGGCTGTAAGTCCTCAAACCGATATTTTTCTGCATCTAAAGTCGCTTCGCAGCACGCACCAACTTTAGTAAAAAATTCGGTGGCAGATGGCGTGATAATATCCAGACGACTCCCCCCTTGGCCGGAAATGGATTTCACGATGCGGTGATATAGTTGTGCGCCGATTTGGGGATGCGGCATATCCTCGCGCAACGGAGTGTAGCGTAAATCTGGATGTACACCGATCGCAACCAAGGAAAATGCGTCCTGTGATGTGGCACGCGCAATCGCAAAGCCTGTTACATCGTCCTGGAAATTCCGGCTTGTGACGACAATGTTTTTAGGATCTTTGATAGTGCGCGAAATAAAATCGCGCGCGTGACGGATATGGGCTATTTCAGATGCGTAACGATGACCGAGAACATCGAGTCCGTCATAGGCAGCCATACTGAAGATATTCGGAAGTTGGTCTGCCACATGCGCTTCGACGGTACCCACATCCTCGACGACGATGCGGATATTGGAGATTTCCCTGCCGACCTGGTGGTATGTCATCCCGTCCCTTTAGGCACGTAAGGCCATTGGAGTGTAAAACATCGATACGTGTGCAACAATCTGATTTACGCCCGAATGATCTTTCAAGGCCGGATCAATGAAAGCTTCGCCCGTACGCATATCAATCGCTGCAATCGGCCCCGTCAGATCAAAACCTGCGCGCTTGCGGAATTCTTGGGCGCAAAAGCCGTCTTTAGCATGAACGGCCATATGCGTAGCTTTTTTGCTTTGCGTATTTAAAAAACTTTGCGCTGCTTCCTTAGCAGCATTATGAACTTGATGGCCGCCTAAAAATTCCGGGGCATCCATCCCCATCCAAGCGATTAACCTTTGATAGTCATTTTGTTCAAAAGACTTGGTTTCCACCGCTGCCGCCAGCCCTTGACCGCCGTTTAATCTATGTAACATAACACCCTCTTGAGTATGCTTTTTGTGCATCTTGCCGCAGTATATAAGCGCCATATTCCTGGGTTTTGAATTTCTTTATTATCATCAGACATGCATTTTTTGCATTATAGCCCGCAAAGCCTTAGTGTTATTGGTTAGATACAGACCTTTAGAGGATGGAATTGACATGGAACTGAGCGAAATGGAAGACTTTTTAGCCCTAGCAAAAACAGGATCTTTCCGTCGGGCGGCGGATCTGCGTAACGTCACACAACCGGCCTTTTCCCGCCGCGTCATGGCACTGGAGGACCGTATGGGTCTTTCTTTGTTCGATCGCAGCGTGACACCGGTAATGTTAACCCCCGCCGGAGACCGGTTTTACGCCCACGCAGAAACGATGAGCCGCGGTATGTCCAAAGCGTGGGAAGATGCGCGCTCGGCCCTTTCGGCACTCGATAACCCGATCCGACTCGTCGTCTCGCACACACTTGCAATCAGCTTCTTTCCTATGTGGTGGAAAGATTGTACCCGCGCTCTGCCTGATTTGGGTGTGCACTTAACGGGGCAGCGCATCGAACAATGCGTAACGGATTTGCGTGAGGGCCTTGCAGATTTCGCCGTCATTCATGCCGCGACCAACATGCTTCCCTTTACCGACTCCTCAGGCCTGAAGGTCTTGCGTCTTGGGTCAGATAAAATCGTGCCCGTCATGGCAAAACGCCTGCTTGGGCAAAGTGTGGGGTTATTGAGCTACGCCCCCGGCTCATTCCTCGCGCGATTGGCGGAGGTGATTATCACCGACATTCCATCTCACCGCAGACGAATGGACGTGGTGTTTGAATCCCCGTCCGCCGAAGTTTTAAAGGCAATGACCCTGGCTGGTTTCGGCATGGCGTTCTTGCCCTACAGTTTGATCGAAGACGATCTACAGCAAGAATTTTTGGTCCCGGCTTTGCCTAAAAAGCACTCGCTCGACCTCGATATCTTGCTGCTGCGTCCGACCCGCGAATTGTCACCGGCTGGCGAAGCCTTGTGGGATTATTTGGATCGGTGATTTGCAATCGTTGCGATTAAACGCTTAAGCTTGTTCGATGATGAAACTTGTGAAGCCATCGATGGACTATCTACCGGGATTCAAAGCCGCTCTGGAAACAGGATGGTCGCCCGATAACGTGCGCCTTGAAATTGCAGCACGCGAACAACTCGCGAAGATTGCGAAAGATGCGGAAGGTTTTGTCGCGTCTTTGGATGATCGCGAAGCCAAAGGTGATTTGATCACGCTTCCTGATGGCACGCAGGTCAAACGTTTGCCAGGATATTTTCGTTGGATGTGGGATGGCGAATTTTGCGGCTCGATCGGTTTTCGTTGGAGCCCCGGCACATCCTCTCTGCCGCCCCATTGCCTTGGGCATATCGGCTATTCCGTCGTTCCCTGGAAACGCGGCAAAGGATACGCCACGTCCGCTCTTGGGCAAATTCTGCCGGAAGCCAAGGCTGAAGGCCTGACTTATGTCGAGCTGACGACGGATCCGGATAATGTGGCATCCCAACAAGTTATTGCTGCGAATGGCGGTCTTATGCTGGGTCCGCGCACCGAAGCGGCCGCTTACGGCAACAAGACATCCCTCCTGTGGCGGATCAATTTAGGCTAAGGTTTAACAAGCCCTTAAAATCTATTGCGCGGCAATACGGGTATATCCTGACAAAGGTTTGAAATTCCTGATACAATTATGGCGTGACTGATTTATTTGTCGCCCTATACACCTATGGCGGTGGTATGCGAG
>DATCRN010000038.1:0-5082 GCA_036568945.1 Alphaproteobacteria bacterium
AACATGGACTTTGTAGCCTGCGGACTCACATATCGCACGCAAGAAGGCAATCACAGATCCTTTGCCGTTGGTGCCCGCCACATGTACGACTGGCGGCAGCTTCAAATGTGGGTTTCCAAGTCGTTCTAAAAGAATGCCGTAGGGTGTATCCGCGCCTAAGCGCAAATCCATATCGGCGCGATGCAAAGTATAAAGATGCTCAAGCCGCCGGGCGACTTCCGGATTGGCATGAATTGCATCGGCGTACACCATGATTTTAAGCGCGGGCGGCCTTTTTACGGGCCGGGGCTGCATCGCGTTTGGGCAATGTGACAATAACGCCAGCCTGTGCCACGGTACCAGCCGCTTTGGATTTGGTATCCACGGCTTTGGCTTTGGCATTCAGCGTTTCGCCGCCCTTCGTCTTTTTGGCTTTGCCGCCCGTAGATTTGTCGGTCAGGAAACCGATCAAACGCGCAATCACAACGCGTTGTTGATCGCGTGGAACAACCATGTCGACCATACCGTGATCGACCAAATACTCAGCGGTTTGGAATCCTTCGGGAAGCGCTTCACGAATGGTTTCTTGAATAACGCGTTTGCCGGCAAAACCAATCATTGCGCCGGGTTCCGCCATATGAATATCGCCCACCATGGCAAAGGATGCCGACACACCGCCTGTGGTGGGGTCAGTCAGCAAGACGAGGTATGGCAGACCCGCTTCTTTGACCATTTGCACGGCAATGATTGTCCGTGGCATTTGCATGAGGGACAAAGCGCCTTCTTGCATGCGCGCGCCGCCGGACGCCGGAATAATCAGCAAAGGCATTTTGCGTTTCACGGCTTCTTCCGCGGCCATGACGATGGCTTCGCCAACGCCGGTGCCCATGGATCCACCCATGAAATCGAAATCAAAAGCGGCCACAACAATATCGCGGCCTTCAACCTGGCCCACGCCGACAACCATGGCGTCCTGGCGGCCCGTTTCATCACGCGCTTCTTTGAGGCGGTCGATGTATTTTTTGCGGTCTTTGAATTTAAGCGGGTCAACCGGCACGCGCGGCAATTTCAAATCCTGATATTTACCGCCATCGAACAGATGCTCGAGGCGTTCCGCTACCGGCCAACGCAAATGGTGGCCGCAATGGTTGCAGGTGTTCAGGCGCTCTTTAAGATCGCGCTGAAACAGCATGCCTTCGCAAGACGGGCACTTGGTCCATAAATTATCGGGGACTTCTTTTTGCGCTTCGACGAGTGAGCGAATTTTCGGGCGGATGAAATTGGATAACCAGTTCATGAATGACCTGTCGTTTAATGGGTCGCATTACATACCAAAAATACGGCGCGGCAGCAAACCCATAAGAGTTAGTGATTGATATTGTTCGTTATTTTAAGCGGCCATGGATGCTAGTATGTCACGTGCGGCTTGAGCCGGGTCGGGGGCTTGGGTAATTGGACGACCGATAACCAAGTGCGTAGCGCCAGCAAGAGCGGCGTCGCGCGGGGTCATCACACGTTTTTGATCTTGGGCGGCCGCGTCTGCGGGGCGAATGCCGGGGACCATGGTTACAAAATCAGGGCCGCAAGCGCGGCGCACAATTTCGATTTCGAGCGGTGAGCAGACCACGCCATCAAGCCCTGCGTTTTTCGTGAGAATTGCCAAACGTTCAACTTGTGCTTCGGCATCATCGCCCTGGCCTACTTGATGAAGTGCGCGCGCATCAATGCTGGTGAGGACCGTCACTGCCAAAAGCTTTGGCGTGTTTTTAAGGCCGAGTTTTGCCGACTCATCCTGTAATGCGTCTTTTGCAGCCTTCATCATATCAAAACCGCCGGATGCATGGACGTTTAAGTAATCCGGTGCGAGTTTGGCGATGGATCGCACAGCACCGGCGACGGTATTCGGAATGTCGTGATATTTGAGATCGATAAATAAAGACGCCTCAGGAAAATCCGCCTTCACCATTGCGATTCCTTGCGGACCGTGCGCATTGAAAAATTCCATGCCCAGCTTTATGCCGCATCCGGCAGGCGTGACGAGGGCAGCAATACGCTTCGCCGTATCGATGTCCGGCGTGTCAATTGGTACGTATATCGTCATTTAGAATTTGTCTTCTGCGTTCTTGTCGACTTGCTTGCCGTTCATACGATCGCGCAAGAGTTTGCCTGTTTTGAAAAAGGGCATTGTCTTTGCGCTCACCTGAACTGCCGAACCGGTACGCGGATTGCGGCCTGTGCGTGCTTCGCGTTTTTTTACGGAGAAGGCGCCAAAGCCGCGCAGCTCGACGCGGTCGCCGCGTACGAGAGCCTTGGTAATTTCTTCAAATACTGTGTCGATCACCCGTTCAAGATCGGACAAATATAAATCGGGATAGCGCTCAGCGAGCCTGCGGATCAGTTCTGATTTGGTCATGACTGATAACCCCTTGTTTCTTTTTTGATTTCTTAAAAAGCACACTGCCCCAAAAAAAGGGGGGCCGTCAAGTTCCTATCAGGAATTTATCCTTTTTGTTCATACCCTTGCCAAATCTTAAGGTAGACACCACACTTACCCTCACGATGAATCTAGGCCGAACCTCCTCCAAAGCCGCCCGTGACACGGGTGATGAAAAACCCCTGATTATCAGCATTTCCGGTGATTTGGGGTCCGGCAAATCCTTGCTTGCTAACGCTTTGGTGGAGCGCTGGGTTGCTGATCGCTACTCGACAGGGATGGTCCAGCGCCGAATTGCTGACCGCATGGGGATTACGACCCTGGAGCTCAATAAACGTGCCGAAACCGACAAATCCATCGATGAGCAGATCGATAGCGTTTTCCGAAATCTGGCCAAGACACCGAAAAACCTGATTGTCGATTCGCGCATGGCGTTCCATTTCCTGCCAATGTCTTTCAAAATCAAACTGGAAGTGCACCCCGGCATCGCCGCCGCGCGTATTCAGGGCGATACATCCCGCGTAGGCGAAGGCAATTACAACACGATTGATGAAATCGAAGCCGCGATTCTGGCCCGTAAAGCCTCTGAGCGCGAGCGTTTTAAGAAGTATTATGATGCCGATATCGAAGATCACGCAGGCTATGACCTAGTCATCAATACAACGGATTGCCCGCCTGAGGCGGTCGCTGTGATTGCGAATGAAGCGATTGATTTATGGCGCAAGGGTCATCATACGGAAAAGCTTTGGGTATCACCCCGCTTCCTCTATGTGGATGCATCGAACCAGGATGGTCTGAATCAGGCGCAAATTGAAAAATACAAAATCTCATGGCCGGGCACGGCTGATTGGGCGCATGATTCCGTTCAAGTCGCTAAAGCCGGTTTTAGCCTCGTTGTTCAAAAAGGCGCCGAATGGGTGAGCGCAGGACTTAAGGCCAATAAGCCGTTGCTGCCAGTAACACTGACTAGTTCCAACATCACTGCGCCAGATACCGCCGCTAATGAAGCCTGGCAAAAATCACATAATTTCAAATATTTGGTAAATTCCAAATAAACCGAGATTTATAACTCAGTTTACAACTGGTCAGTTAGCGCTTGATAATTTCTTCAGATCCCTGCAGGGCTGTGCGAATTACGACACGCAATTTATCGGCGTCGTAATAGCGCACAAGCGGCAAACGAATAAAGGGAATGCCTGCGCGCCGTAATGCGCGCTCGCCATAAGTGTTTTTAGCCATGCGCTGGGCCAGACTTTGCGAATGGGCATCCATTTCGATGCATAGGCGGACTTGAGTGGTATCCGGATCGATCAGCACGAAATCTGCTACTTGATCGTACATTTTCTTTTCATAGGATTTAGAACCGCTGCCGGACGACGCGACAATATCCAGCAGACGAACCTTCACAGAAATCATGATATTCGGGGGAACCGCCTGTTTGAGGGCGATCAAAAAGCGCTGCTCGTTTAAAAGAAGCAGCTGTCCGCGGCTTTTGAATTTCGGTTTACGGCGCGCGAAAATCACAGCCACAATGGAAATCAAAGCCAGTAAAACAAGGCCGCCGGCAAAAAGCCAGACTCGGTACTGTTCTAACAACATGACCCACTTCGCGCCTTTTGTTATCGAAAGGCGTCGCTTTAGGCCAATTATAGTCCTGAAACGTTAAGAAATGAATGCGTTAGCATTGTCCTGCGGCAATCTGCCCTTATTCCACTGACCAAGTCAGCACCGCAGGGTCTAAAGATAGACCAACAGGTAAAGGAACGATAGTTCCGGCGGTATTTTGGAGGGTTTTTACCTCTTCAATGCCCTTTTTAAGGGTAAATTCATCTGATATCGGGGTGAATCCGTAGAATTTTGGACCAATAGTGCATAAAAAGGCCTTAAATACCCCCTGTACGTCTGTGTTTTGGAAGTTTTTTCCTGCCGATTCGAAGCTTTGTGCATAAAGTTGGGGCGCAATACCGCCCGTATAGCAACCTGCGGCGCAACCGCATGGCGTGACCTTTTGCGTATGGGGTGCGGAATCCGTTCCGGCAAAGAACTTGGCATTGGATGAATTCATAACAGCGGTGCGAATCGCATCGCGGTCGGTATCGAATTTAAGGACCGGCAGACAGTAAAGGTGATATTTGAGGCCTTGGATCAGATGCCCCACCGTATAAAGCAGATGCTGGGGTGTTACAGAGGCCGCGATAGTCGCAGGCGCTGATGTCACGAAATCGACCGCAACTTTAGTTGTGACATGCTCAGCGACGATTTTTAAGCCTGGGAAACGCTCTATCAGCTTTGGCATGCGTTCTTGGTAGAAGATTTCTTCCGCATTTTTATCGCGCGCGAAATAGGTTTCAGGCGGCAGACCGTGTTCTTCGCCATGCACGCACAAAATGACCCCATTGTCCGCCATGGCCTGTAGCACGCCATTATCCATGTAATGGTCGATCGGCATGCCGAAATCGGCACCCGTCGTCCCATGCGGCGGATAATATTTAGCCGCTTTCAAAAGGCCGGATTTAACCCCCTTTTCGATCATTTGGGGCGTTGTCTGTTTGGTTAAATACAACGGCACAATGATGCGATCGAACGCATCGGCGCCCGCAGCCAGGAGCATGTCGGTATATTCTTCGATCGACCAACCGTCGCCTGTATCGGCGCGTGCGACCTTGGAC
>DATCRN010000039.1:0-10038 GCA_036568945.1 Alphaproteobacteria bacterium
GATGTACGCAATTCGCCCATGCAAGCGGACACCGCGACATTGTATTCCACTAAATTTTCTACAAATGGCTCAACGATCGCCTGATGATCCAATTTGAAAATAGCAGGTAGGCTTGCGACAATTTCTTCCACAGTCGCGGCCCGCGCAACACCGATGGATGATCCCAAGTGCGCGGGCTTCACGATTACGGGCAGATTAATCTTGCCTAGTTTTTCTTGAATCGCAACGGCATTAGGCATGCCTGTTTTCGGACGGTCAATAATCACATAAGGAAGCATCGGTACCCCAGTGCCTGTCATAATGCGTTTGGTTGCGGCTTTATCCATGAGCACCGACGTGCCCATCGTGCGCATACCCGTATAGGCAATGCCAGCTACATCAAACAGGCCCTGAAATCCGCCGTCCTCGCCAAACAAACCGTGGAAGGATAAAAAGGCAATATCGAAGCTGATCGGCTGGACCTTGGAAAAGAAACCGGATTTTTTGGGGATCAAACGTCCCTTGCCCATCGTATCGACGGCCATATCCAATGTAACTTCGGTCAGATTACGCAACATTTCCGGCCCCGGAATATAGGTACTGCGCTGTTCAAGTGCTTCACCCACATACCAGGCACCCCCCAAGGTTACATAGACCAAAAACGGCTCATATTGGCTGCGGTCCATCGCCTGAAAGGCCTGTAGACCGGAGACTACACTGACATCATGTTCGGGGCTGCGGCCACCGATAAAGACTGCTACGCGTTTCATATAAAGACCTAAATCCTGTCAAAATTCGTTGGCAAAAGGGTAGTTGTCACGACCAGATGACACAACCCCTGATTTCCTTATAATCACCGAGAAAAATGGTCGAAATAATGACGGATATAAGCTCTTTACATGTCACGACGTTGGGTCAAGGCCCTACGCAATTGATCTGGGCCCATGGCTGGGGCCAGGACGGCGGGGCTTTCGCGCCAACCGCGCAAAGTCTCGCGGGTTTTTGTACCAATTATCTGTTCGACTTTCCGGGGTTCGGCAAAACGCCTTTTTCTGGCGAGACCTGGGGCACGCGTAACTATGCCGATTATATTGCGCAGTGGTTGCGCACTTTACCGCCGGGCAAAAAATTATGGATTGGTCATTCCTTTGGGGGGCGCGTCGGTTTGCAAATGGCGGCCCATCATCCCGACCTGATCGATGGCTTAGTTTTGGTTGGTACGGCCGGTATTCCTCCTAAACGCACGGCGGTCCAACGTATGAACAATTGGGTGCGTGTATACACTTTTAAGGCTATGAAATTGTTTGTACCCGAAGGCCCTAAACGCGATGCCCTGCGTGCCCGTTTCGGCAGTGCCGATTACCGCCGCGCAGGTGCCTTGCGGCCCACCTTTGTGAAGGTGGTGAACGAGAATTTGATGCCGGAAGCGGCTGCAATTGCCAAACCGACTTTGATCATTTGCGGCGCCAAAGACGACCAAGCCCCCCCGAATATTAGCGAACGTCTACATAATTCCATCGCAGGATCTGCCTATCACCTCTTGCCGGGCTTCGATCATTATACCATCTTAAGCGACGGACGGCACCAGGTGGCAGCACTGATCAAGGGATTTTTAGAAAGTAAGATATGAGCGTTTTTTTCCTAGGCCTCGCTTTCGCATTCTTCGCGTATAAACGCATCCTTACCTATATGCATATCTTCCAGCAGGAAGAATATGATAGTCGCCGCTTATTTAATTGGCTTATCCGTACCAAAACGGTGGATCGCAAAGCCACGCTTTGTTTGTTCTTACTGGCTATCCCTGCCACGCTGCTGCCATTCATGGGACAAATCTTCGCAATGGTGGCCGCAATCGTACTTGCAGCCATTGCGTGGATCGAACCAGACCCGCGCCTTAAGGGCAAAAAGAAGCTAACCTTAACTGCGCGCGCCACACGCATCATTGTTAGTACCGGCATTTTGTTATTCATAGCGATGACGGCCTTGGTGTCATTTGAAGCATCTTTGCTCGTATGGATTGCGCTGATCCAATCAATTCCATTCATGATTATGCTGGGCAATGCTATTTTAAGCCCGTGGGAAAGCGTCGTTCAGAAAAAATTCTGGGATGAGGCGCACGCCAAGCTCCTAGACTTAAAACCGATTACTATCGGCATTACCGGGTCGTTTGGCAAAACGTCGACCAAACATATTCTGGCGCATATGCTTTCTGCATTTGCCCCTACGCTAGCAACCCCAGGCAGTGTCAATACGCCAATGGGTGTCACGCGCGTAGTACGTGAAACGCTGACGCCAAATCACAAATTTTTTGTCGTTGAAATGGGTGCATACGGCGCGGGGTCAATCAAACGTTTGTGTGATCTGGCGCCGCCGGACGTTGCGTTGATTACCACCATCGGTCACGCGCATTACGAACGTTACAAATCATTAGACGCTGTGGCGCGCGCCAAATTCGAACTGCCTGAGGCAGTAAATGGCAAATCCGGTTATTCCGTACTTGGATCAGATGTCATGGATTTCGATTATGCGCGTCAATTCGTCCATTTACATCGCAACAGCGTAACATTGGTCGGATCGCGCAATGATGATGACGCGCAAATCCTGGAAGTCGGACAAAGCGCGGATGGTTTATTCGCACGCGTAACCTGGCGCGAGCGGGAATATCGTCTACAGGCACCGCTTTTTGGTGTGCATCACGCGGCCAACATGGCCCTTGCTTTTGTAGCTGCTTGCCGTTTGGGTATGGAACCGGAACAAGCGATCATGGCCTTGCGCACGACACCGCAAATCCGCCATCGTTTGGAGGTAATTCATCAAGGGTCCGGTGCCATCGTGATCGATGATGCGTATAATTCTAATCCGGCGGGTTTTGCCGCTGCTTTGGAAGTCCTCTCGTTGCTAGGACAAAAACGTCGTCGCATTTTAATTTCCCCGGGCATGGTTGAGTTGGGTGAATTACATGATGAAGAACACGCCAAGGTAGGTACGATTGCCGCCCAACATTGTGATGTGATACTACCGGTTGCGCCTGCGCGTATTCCCACGATGATCGAAGCCTTCCGTACTTTCGCGCCGCATAAACAAGTCATTCCTTGCGCGACATTCCAAGATGCACAAAATTGGCTATCCAATAACATGCAATATAGTGACATTGTGTTGCTCGAAAACGATCTGCCCGACTTATACGAGCGATCGGTTAAGCTTTAGATTTATAGCCGTGACCTTTTAAAAATACATCGACTGCGTAGGCTACGATCTTTGCGCGCTCCGTTGGTCCTGGCAATTTTGGCAAACCCAAAAGAGCTTTCATTTGTACATTGCCTTTCACCATATTGATGAACGTATGTGCTGATAATTGCGGATCGCTGACTTTAATCACGCCCGCCTTGGTTTGCGCGGCCAGATAATCGCTCATCACCTTTGATAGACGGACGGGTCCTGATTCATAAAATATCCGTCCAAGTTCAGGGAAGTTGCCCGACTCACCAATCATCACGCGGTACATGCCAATAGATTCGGGTGCTAGAATGCGGTTTAAAAAATGGATACCAATTGTATTCAGCGTGATACGAATATCGGCTTTATCCTTTAAAGCTGCATCAAACAATTCGGCAATGACATTACAGCGCGATTCCATAACAGCGCGATAAAGCGCTTCTTTATTGCTAAAATGATTATAGAGCGTGGGCTTGGATACGGGGACAGCCACGGCAATCATGTCCATGCTGGTCGCGTGATAGCCGTTTTCCATGAATAGGCGTCCTGCAGTCGCGACTATGCCGTCGCGTTTAGCGGCGCTTAAAGGCCTGTTTCTTTTGGCGATTTTCGTCATACGTCTTTCTTCCTTTGACATTTAAACGCCCCATGTTATACTACACTATACCGTTTAGTTTAGAAGAAAAGCAATGAAAAAGATCATCTTATTATCCGTCCTTTTGACTGTTTTAACTGCTGTAGGCTTACATCTCTTTGCCACACGCAATGAAGAATCAACTGATGATGCTCAAGTTGAGGCCAAAATCGCGACCATCAGCCCGCGCGTCGCTGGATATGTCACACGGCTTGAAGTTGCCGATAATCAACTGGTCAAGGCGGGCACAGTTCTATTGCGCCTCGACGACCGTGATTATCGTATCAAACTTCAAAAAGCCCAAGCCGCGTTAGAAAGTGCGCAAGCGCGTTTGGCGGGGTCCACAGAAAATTTGGAATCAACCAAAGTATCGGCGCCATCTAACTTGGCTGCTGCCCAAGCGCAAGTGAATGCTGCGCAAGCTGCGCTCAACAACGCACAGATCTCATTAAAGCGTTTGAAATCTTTGACCTCCCTCTCTCGCTCGCAACAACAATTAGATAATGCAGTGGCGGAAGAAAAAACAGCGCGCGCGAATTTAAACGATGCGCAAGCCAAGTTACGCAGCGCGCAAACAGCGCCGAATGCCGTCGCCGCAGCTAGTGCTGAAGCCCAAGCGCAACTAGCGGAAATCAAATCAGCCCAGGCTGATGTTGCCCAAGCGCAAAAGGATTTAGACGACACGGTTATCGTGGCGCCATTTGACGGGCGGATTACCAGCCGCGGTGTCGAAACCGGCAATTACGTTCAACCGGGGCAAAATTTACTCTCTGTTGTAGGCATCGATATTTGGGTCGTCGCCAATTACAAAGAGACCCAAATCACCGACATGAAACCAGGACAGCCGGTCGATATCGAAATCGATGCCTATAAATATTTAAAACTTAAAGGACATGTAGATAGTATTCAGTCTGGCACAGGAGCGCGTTTCTCAGCCTTCCCGCCGCAAAATGCAACGGGCAATTTTGTGAAAATTGTCCAACGCGTGCCAGTCAAAATCCTACTGGATGAAAAATTGCCGCATGATGCCATGGTCGGCCCTGGCCTATCGGTCGTGCCTACGGTTTATATTGAATGATCAAACGCCTTGCCACGTCAGATACGGGTGTGATCAATCCGTATTGGGTTGCCGTCGCCGTATCTCTGGCCACCTTTATGGAGGTGTTGGATACCACCATTACCAATGTGTCACTATCGCATATCGCGGGTTCGCTCGGCGCTAGCCCGGATGAAAGTACCTGGGTACTTACATCCTATTTGGTCGCCAACGGCATTGTGCTGCCGATTGCCGGGTGGCTCGCCGGCGTCCTTGGCCGTAAAAGATTCTTTTTAATTTGCATTGCAGGTTTTACAGCGGCGTCCTTTGCTTGCGGTGCTGCCACATCCCTGCCCATGCTGATTTTTTTCCGTTTAATGCAAGGCATATTCGGCGGTGGATTACAGCCTATTCAACAAGCCATCATTATGGACGCCTTCCCCCCGGAAAAACGAGCAGCTGCGTTTGGTCTTACTGGGATCACGATCATTGCCGCACCCGTGATCGGCCCAACATTAGGCGGATACATCACCGACAGCTTCGATTGGCGTTGGATCTTTTATCTAAACATTCCAATCGGACTGATTGCCATTGCCCTCGTATCGGCTCTTGTACATGATCCTGATCATGCCAAAGCGCACGGTATGAAAAAGCCGGATTACATCGGTCTTGGCCTTGTTGCTTTGGGACTTGGGACATTGCAAGTCATGCTTGATAAAGGACAACAAGAAGATTGGTTTTCCAGCAGCTTTATCGTCGTGTGCGGCATCATTGCAGTGAGCGCGCTCATAACCGCGGTTTTTTGGTTATTGCGGCAGAAAGATCCAATCATTCAAATACGCCTATTAGGTACGCGAACTTTCGGACTTTGCTGTATTTCCATTTTCACCGTTGGCCTTGCATTATATTCCGGTAGCGCCATGCTGCCGCTCGTGACGCAATCGCAATTTGGATATAACGCTACGCTCGCAGGTCTGGTCATTTCACCCGGAGCCCTTTTTCTTTTATTCTTGATGCCGATGTCTGGCAAATTGGTCGGTAAAATTCAACCGCGTTATATGGTGACCTTTGGCTTTGCCATGTCAGCGATCGGCATGTGGATGACCGCGCATATAACGCCGCAAACAGATTTCACGACCTTTGTTATTATGCGTATTGTTCAGGTAATCGGTCTGCCGTTCTTGTTTATCCCCGTCAGCACAATGGCGTTTGCAGATATTCCAAAGGAACTCGGATCTAAAGCATCATCCTTGTTTGCTTTATCGCGTAACATGGGCGGCAGCATTGGCATTGCAGTGGTTATTAGCTATGTCATGCACCATACACAAAAGCACCAGGCAGAAATGGTCACGCATTTAAGTCCTAGTAATCCGAACTATCAGTCGCTGATGGCGACTTATGAATCAGCGGCACAAAATGCTGGCATGATTGGAATGCAAGGCACGCAGACAGCCAACACCATGATATATCAAGAAGTTTTGCATCAGTCCGCCATTCTAGGCTATGCGGATGGGTTCATTTTAGTAGCCTATATTATGGCGGCACTCGCTATTGCCACGCTGTTATTTATGCCGGATATGAAACGCGGTGCGACCGTACCAGTTGATGCGCATTAAGCATTGCCGGCTACTGTCTCGGCCGTGGATACACCGATCAATTTAATTTCCCAGCGTGGGGTATACCCATATTCGGCTGCAACGCGGCGGCGAATCTCTTCACCTAAAGCCTCGAGATCGGCAGATGTTGCCTCATTTACATTCAGCATGAAATTGCAGTGGAGTTCTGACATCTGCGCGCCGCCAATGGTCAAACCGCGCCCTCCAACCTTATCGATCATCTGCCAGATTTTTAAACCTTGGGGCAGATTGTGTTTGACCAATTCTTCCGGCGTCGGATTGGCAAAAGTCGATCCCCCTGTTTTGGCACGGATAGGCTGTGTACTGGCGCGCTTTTCGCGAATGTCATTCATACGCGCTTCGATGTCAGCAGCATTACCAGGCACCGTATTGAATGTCGCACCGGTAAACACGAAATTCTCCGGGATACCGCAATGACGGTACGTCATATCCATTTGGCTTGGCTTATACTTATAAATGCGGCCCGTGCGATCGATAGCTGTTGCTTCGTGAAGCACATCTACAGTTTCCGATCCATAGGCGCCTGCGTTCATACGCAAAGCGCCACCGACTGCGCCTGGAATACCACTCAGAAACTCTAAGCCTGCGCGGCCTGCGCGCTGTGCTGCCGTGGCAACGTTTAAGTCCAATACGGCACATCCGGCTGTCAGCAGACCGTCGGCATCAATTTCAATATCCGTAAACCCTGCACCCATACGGATCGTGACACCGGGAATACCGCCATCGCGGATAATCACGTTGGAACAAACACCCAAAACCGTTACAGGAATATCATCTGGGCATCCCGCTAAGAAAGTTGCCAAATCTTCAACGTCCGCGGGCTTATACAATATTTCGGCAGCGCCACCGCAACGGAACCAGGATGTACTACCGAGCAGCGCATTGACGCTATAGCGGCCACGTACGGCCGGTAAGCGGATGGTTAGATCGTCCTTCAAGGCCGGATTGCTGCTCATGCCGCAGCCTTACCCTTTTTTAAAGTCTGAAGTTGTTCGGGCAACGCATAGGCCCAATTGGTAATATTCCCTGCGCCTAAACAGACAACCATATCTCCGTCTTGTGCAATATCTGCGATCAAAGATGCCAACGCTTCCGGGTTTTCCAAAGCCTGCACCTTTTCATGTCCCCGCGCTTTGGTGGCTGCCACCAAATGATCACGTGTGGCCCCTTCGATTGGCTGTTCACCGGCAGGATACACATCCGCAATAATCACATGATCGGCATCGACGAAGGCCGCTGCAAAATCATCCATCAAATTGGACAGGCGCGTATAGCGGTGCGGTTGCATCACGGCGATGACTTTTTTATCCACTTGCACAGCGCGCGCGGTCGACAGAACGGCACGAATTTCAACCGGATGGTGCGCATAATCGTCGATCACGCTGACACCGCCAGCATCACCGACACGAGAAAAGCGGCGCTTAACCCCTTGGAAATTTTCAAGGCCCTTGCGAATTTGGTCTTCATTCATACCGAGCGCAAGACCAACCGACACAGCAGCCATAGCATTTTGTACATTGTGTTTGCCAACAACGTTTAGTTTCACATTTTTAAAATGTAAATCGTCGCTTTTCAGGGCACTGCCATGGACATGAATATCAAACGTCGATCCCTGCGCATTACAAACAACATCGGTCGCACGCACTTGCGCATCGGGTGCGAAACCGTAAGAAATCACCCGGCGATTCACGCATTGCTCAATCAGTTCGCGTACTTCGCGATGATCGGCACATAGAACGGCAAAGCCATAGAAAGGCAGATTTTGTACATACATCGCAAACGCCGCTTTGAGCGCCGCAAACGACCCATAGTGATCGAGATGTTCCGGATCGATATTGGTTATGATTCCTGCATTCAAAGGAAGATTGATGAATGATCCATCGCTTTCATCTGTCTCGACAACCATCCATTGCGATTTTCCTTCGCGCATGTTGGTACCGTAGGCATTGATGACTCCGCCATTGATTACGGTTGGATCCATGTCACCAGCTTCGAGCATTGCGCCGACCAAAGATGTTGTTGTTGTCTTGCCGTGCGTACCAGCCACGCCAATCGACCATTTTAGGCGCATGAGTTCGGACAGCATTTCTGACCGGTGCACAATCGGGATATGTTTGCGGTATGCTTCTTCAAATTCAGGGTTATCGCCTTTGATGGCGGTCGACACGACAACAGCGGCCGGCATTTTGCCGTGTGCATCCATTAAGTGACTGGCATGATGGCCGATCATCACTGTGATGCCTTTATCCTGCAAGCGGCGTGTATTGTATGAATCCTGTGCATCAGAGCCTTGGACCTTATAACCCAGGCCATGCAACATCTCGGCAATACCACTCATGCCGATACCACCGATGCCGATAAAATGTAATGTCCCGATATCGCGGGGCATAAAACCCATAATGTCCGTCCTTGCTAGGAGTGGTTTTAGCCGCCGAGTATGACATCCGCAAGGCGCGAAGCCGCATTTCCTTGGGCGCAAGATTTGGCGGCAGCCGCCATTAGGGTCAAATCTGCAGGATTTTGCATGAGTTTTTCAAGCTGTTTTGCTAAGCCCGCTGCGGTAAGGGTCGCTTCTTCCAACAAAACTGCGCCTCCTGCGACATTTAAAACCTGGGCATTGGCCTTTTGCTGCTGGTCTTTGTGGTGCGGATATGGGACAAAAAGCGCCGGGCGACCTGCTGCTGCGACCTCAGCCACAGTGCTGGCCCCAGACCTCGCAATAATCAAGTGCGCTGCTGCCATTTGGTCAGGTACATCGGTAATAAAAGTCTCAAGCTTTGCCTTTACATTCATAACATCATAGGCCGTACGCACCATACCAATATCGGCCGCGCGGCATTGCTGAACGATATTCAAACGGTTTTTATCCGGCATCAATCCGATGGCTTCCGGTAGCAATTTAGAAAAAACAGTGGCGCCCTGGCTGCCACCTAACACCAAAACATTAAATGCCCCGCCGAGATCCGGTGCTTGATAAGACGGTAACGTTACAAGTTCCGCCCGAACCGGATTTCCAGTTACAACAACTTTCTTTTGCCAGGATAGGGGCATGGATGTTGCACCAGGAAGCGACAATGCAATTTTTTTTGCCCTACCCGCGACAAACTTGTTGGCTTTGCCAAGTACAGCATTTTGCTCATGCAAATAGGTAGGGATGCCGAGCGCTTGCGCCGCAAGTATGGCGGGGAACGATGGATAGCCACCGAACCCAACCACCGCTTGTGGTTTCATCCTTTTAAGCATGGAAAATGCCTGGCCGGTGCCAATTAACAGGGCCGCTACCATTTTGATTTTGGCGACGAGGCCAGGACGCAAGGTATCGGCCTTTACCACATGGAATTTTAAATCGGGATGTTGATTTTGGTATTTGGTACCGCGCGCATCCGTCACCATGGATACAGGAATACCTCGTGATTTTAATTCCGCCGCCAAAGCAAATGCCGGGAACATATGACCACCCGTTCCACCTGCGCTTAATAGAATCTCAGAACTCATGGCTCGCAGCCGCCTTCCAGCGGAAATCGTTGCGCGTAGCA
>DATCRN010000040.1:0-3949 GCA_036568945.1 Alphaproteobacteria bacterium
CGCGATTTTGGTCGGCGCCGATATGGTGGAGCAGGGCTTCAACAAAATGGTGGCCGAGCAGATTGAAAAACTCGCGCAACAAGAAGCCTTCATCACGATGGCTGTCGACGATCCGCAGGCCGCTTAATGACAACTCCACGCGCTATTATTCGTTCCACCGGCGCTTATTTGCCTGCGCGTATTGTGACCAATGCCGATTTGGCGAAAATGGTCGACACGTCGGATGAGAAAATTCAGCAATTAACAGGCATCAAAGAACGCCGCGTGGCTGCCGACGGTGAACTGACGTCCCATATGGCGACCAAAGCCGCGCGGCAGGCATTGGATAATGCAGGGCTTACGGCAAAAGATATTGATGCAGTCATTGTCGCGACCACCACGCCTGATGATACGTTTCCGGCCACCGCCGTGAAAGTGCAAGCGCAACTCGGGATGGAGCACGGGTTTGCATTTGATGTGCAGGCCGTGTGTTCCGGTTTTATTTATGCACTGACCAACGCGCACGGATTGATTGCAACCAAACAAGCCAAACGTATTTTGGTGATTGGCGCCGAAAAAATGTCGGCCGTCGTCGATTGGACGGATCGCAATACGTGTATTTTATTTGGCGATGGCGCAGGGGCCGTGGTGATGGAAGCGTCCGATGAAGACGGGCGCGGTATTCTCACCAGCCATTTGCATTCCGACGGGCGTTACCGCGACATGCTGTATACGTCGGGTGGTGTCGCGTCGAACAAACAAGCCGGCACGATTCAAATGCAAGGCCGCGAAGTCTTTAAACACGCGGTTGAAAATCTTGCGCAAGTGATTGATGAGGCGCTGGCGGCGACAGGATTAAAAGACGAAGATATTTCGTTGCTTGTCCCACACCAGGCGAATATTCGCATCATCGAAAGCACGGCCAAAAAATTAAATCTCGACATGCATAAGGTCGTCATTACCCTGGATAAACACGGCAATACATCGGCCGCGTCCATCCCTTTGGCCCTTCATACGGCGGTCGCTGAGGGCCGCGTTAAAAAGGGCGATTTATTACTGCTAGAGGCCATGGGTGGCGGATTTACTTGGGGTTCCTTGCTGGTCCGTTGGTGATATCCACAGGGGGCGATTCGGCGCACTTGACGTCGTCCAATTTAAGTTGTTAGTGTAAGTCATTCACACAACAAAAGGTTTTAGCGATGAGCACCCGTACGATCACCCGCGCAGATCTTTCTGAATCCGTGTACGCCACGGTTGGATTATCCCGCGCCGAATCCGGCGACCTGGTTGAGGCCGTTCTGGATGAAATGTCCGAAGCCATTCTGCGCGAAGGCGCTCTTAAAATTTCTTCTTTCGGATCTTTCTCCGTCCGCTCCAAAAAGGAACGCGTCGGCCGCAATCCGAAAACGGGCGTCGAAGTGCCCATCACGCCGCGTAAGGTTTTGGTCTTCCGCGCGTCGCATATTCTTAAAAAACGCATGAACGACGGTATCTAAGGGGGAACTAATCCATGCAAAACGCTGTATTAAAAACTGAGATGGATGACTCCACCACCGATATGCCGAAAAAAGCCGGCGGCGCATTCCGTACGATTTCGGAAGTTGCCGACGAACTGGGCGTGCAACAACACGTGCTGCGCTTTTGGGAAACCAAATTCAATCAGATCCGCCCGATGAAGCGCGGCGGGGGCCGTCGCTACTATCGTCCGGAAGACGTGGCGCTGCTGCAACACATCCACAGCCTACTGTATGGTGAAGGCTATACCATTAAAGGCGTGCAAAAACTGCTTAAAGGCCAAAGCAAAGGCGCGATCGCTGCCGCTCAAGTGGCAGAAAAAGCGCAAGTCGCTGCCAACAACGTGGCGCCGATTACATCGGCCGCAGCCCGTCAGCCGGAAACCGCGGCTCAGCAAGCCGATGGCCAGCAACTGCCGCAAGTGATGGTTGAAGCTTTGGAAGGCATGCTTGCAGATTTGAAAGAACTGCGTAGTCTGGTCAAAGCGTCATAATAGACATATATAGAATTTCCAAGGACCCGCCCTTTGGCGGGTCTTTTATTTGAAGACGAAATATGCGCGAAGCGACTATCAAAGATGTCCCTTTAAAAACCACATTCCAATTTGTGTGGTCGATGGTGCATGACTCGAAATCCATGCTTGCCTGCATGATTTTTTGCACGGTTGCATTTTCGATTGTGGAAATTGCCATTCCAGCGACCGGCAAACATCTATTCGATTATATGACCCAAACCGATATTGCCGACGGAATCGATGCCAGCGAGGCATGGCGTATCGCGTGGACCTTCTGCGGGCTCATGATGGGATATTGGGTATTTCGTTATACGCTATGGTTTATTTGGCTCCCCTTTGAGATCCGGTACATGCAGCGTTTGGCACAACGTGCCTTTGAGCGCGTGCAATCTTTCTCAACTGCATGGTTCAACGACACGTTTGCCGGCGTCACTGTGCGCAATATCACCCGCGGTATGGGGGCGCTCGATGGCGTTCTGGAATCGAGCCTCACGCAATTCTTCCCGACTTTTATGATCATCATCGGTACCGGTATTTATATGAGTGTCGGCGGATATGGGGTACTTGGTATTGGATTTATCCTGTATTTCGTACTGTTCATGACTGTCACAGGTGCAATTTCTTTAAAAATCGTGGCACCAGCCAACCGTGCGGCGAATGAGGCGGATTCAAAATTAGGCGGCACTTTCGCCGATGCGATTTCCTGTAATGCCGCGATCAAATCTTTTGGCACCGAACGTCAAGAGCAAGCGCATTTACGTGATGTGCTGAACATTTGGAGCATGCGCAAACTGGCCGCGTGGCGACGGGGGCTTTCCAACGGGGTGTTGCAAACCCTGTTCCTGACCGGCATGCGCGGCGGTCTGGTGCTGTTTTCCGTGTGGGAATGGAGTCACGGCCGTATGACGCCGGGTGATGTCATGTATTTCTTCATGATGACCGGTATCGTCAGTTCCTATATGCGCGATTTCGGCGCGCAATTGCGTCAATTGCAAAATAACGTCAACGATTTGGATCCTGTGGCTGCTTATATGCAGATGATACCGGCGATTGTCGATGTGCCCAATGCTCCCGAAATTAAGGTGACACAAGGCACGATTGATTTCGACAATGTACGGTTTGGCTATAAGCCTGAGCTGATGCCTTTATTTGATAATATGTCTGTGACGATCAAGCCAGGGGAAAACATCGCACTTGTTGGGCGCTCCGGTTCCGGCAAAACCAGTTTTGTGAAACTGGTGCAACGCCTGTATGACATTCAAGGCGGTGAAATCCGCATTGATGGGCAGAATATTGCCAAGGTCACACAAGAATCTTTGCATCAATCAATCGCTCTAGTGCCGCAAGAGCCGGTATTGTTCCATCGTACGCTGGCGCAGAATATTGCTTACGCCAAGCCCGAGGCATCAATGGATGTCATTCGCCAAGCGGCGAAAGACGCATTTATCGATGATTTTATTCTAAGCTTGCCGGAAGCATACGAGACGCTGGTGGGCGAACGCGGCGTTAAATTATCGGGCGGGGAGCGCCAGCGTGTGGCCATTGCCCGTGCGCTCGTCGCCGATCGGCCCATTTTGATTTTAGATGAGGCAACATCGTCACTTGATTCCGTATCAGAAACATTAATCCAGCAAGCGCTGGAAAAGTTGATGCAAAATCGTACCACGCTTGTTATCGCGCACCGCCTATCGACCATCCGCAAGGCCGACCGCATTCTGGTATTTGCAGGCGGCAAGATTGTGGAAGAAGGATCCCACGAGCAATTATTGGCTAAAAACGGCCAATACCGAACCCTTTACGATGCCCAGGTGGACGGCCTGATTGCCGTCGATTAGAAGAGCGCTTTGTTATTGCAGGAGCAGGCGTAGGTAGGCTATAACGCCCGGAGATCGGAATGTGGCGCAGCCTGGTAGCGCACTTGCATGGGGTGCAAGGGGTCGC
>DATCRN010000041.1:0-2794 GCA_036568945.1 Alphaproteobacteria bacterium
GCACCGAGCTTTTAGGCCGTATTCAAAAGAATTATGGTCTGACCCAAGCCGATGCTGAAAAAGAAGTGGCTGATTGGGAACGCGATTTCAATAAAGCCGCTTAAGTGATTTCACTCCAAAGTGAAGAAAGAGTGTCGTGGATCCTTTAAGATTCACGGCACTTTTTTTGGGACATTATACCAATCCGTTCGTTTGTTCCTTGTCACTTCATGTAAAGGAGATTTGAAAATGAAATTCGAGAAAACCATGCTGATGACAGGGGTGTTATTAGCGACCTTAGGCCTTGCCGCCTGCGGTCAAACGCAAGGTGAGCGCGCTTTAAGCGGTGGCGCAATTGGCGCCGGTGTTGGCGCCGCCGGTAGTGCCCTTACAGGTGGCAGCCCATGGGCTGGCGCAGCCATCGGCGGTGTTGCTGGTGCAGCAACTGGCGCCTTTACAGACCCGGATCAGGTCAATCTAGACCGTTAATCAGGAGCATATAAGAAAAGAGCCGGATGTTTTTCCGGCTCTTTTCTAGCGCGTGCCAACTGGACGAGAGCGGGCAAGAAGAACATGACGGTTTTTCCAGTTTCCCGTCATGGCCAACGAAACGGCAGACGAGCTTCTCACCCGCCCGCGCTTCTTATTCTTCAAGGAACTTACCTTTCATTCGGTCGTTTGTTGTTTTTTGAAAGACCCTTTAAGGGAGAAATAATTATGGTTGAACGTGATTATCATGCCCGTCCAGATGAATTGGTTGAGCAAGCCATTCGCGATCCGATGAAAATGTACGGTGTCCCGGCCAACGTCCTTAAGGATGAGCGTCTCAAGGACACAGAAAAACGTATCATTCTTGAAAGTTGGGCTTTGGACCAAGAACGTCTGTTGGAATCAGAGGCAGAAAATATGACCAAGGCACCTAAGGCGCACAACTCCCCTGAGGAAATTTTGCGCGATATTCGCAAAGCCGAACGCAAGTTGCATTAATCATCTACAAGGGGAGGAAACGTGCCAGCCATTAAATTGATGGAGGCCTTGACGCAAGTTGAGGAACAGGCAACAGGCGATACCATTTGCCTGGGCGATATCATTGATACGTTCAACGGTCGTGGTTTTGGTGCACTTCTTATATTGCCATCATTATTTGTTGTGTTGCCGACTGGCGCTCTTCCTTTCGTGCCATTCATTTGCGGCGTGTTTATGATTTTGATTTGCGCGCAAGTTGTGGTGGGCCGTCGTAATCCGTGGATGCCGAATGTATTACGCCGCATCGGCTTTGCGCGCAGCAGCTATGACAAAGTCATGCATAAGGCTGAACCTTATATTTCCTTCGTTGATCGTATGTCATCGCCACGTCTTAAATTTTTAGCGCTGCCAATGTCGCAACGCTTTATCGCGCTTTTGTGTATTATCCTAAGTGCGGTAACAGCTGCGGTTGCTTTGCTGCCGCTTGCATCGCATTTCTTTGCACTTGCAATTACCTTTTTTGCAATCGGCATGACATCCCGCGACGGGTGGATGACAATGATTGGTTTCATCATCACCATTCTCGCTTTCGCCGTGATGCCGGCCTTGATCGCATCCTCCCAAGACTTGATGGGCCCGCATTTGATTGCACCGCTTCCGGTAGAACTGTAATAAAAAAAGCCCCCAAAATGGGGGCGTACATTGGTTGCGGGGGCAGGATTTGAACCTGCGGCCTTCAGGTTATGAGCCTGACGAGCTACCGGGCTGCTCCACCCCGCGTCAAGAAAGCTTGCATGGTTTAAAGCCCCGCCCCTTATAAAGCAAGTCTTTAATGAATCTGCTGTAAAACCGTGGTTTTTTAAGGCTTTAAGCGTAGGTATCGATCATCATCGCAAGATATGTCGCAGCAGTTGAACCGCCGCCTGAGAACGCCGCCGTGTGGTTTTTAATCCCGAGCGACGCCGCCGCCTGTGACGTCGCAGACAGCATTGCCGGCCCCATGGTTGGCACGCCTAAACGCGGTACATTGGAAAAAGCCGTATCTGCCGTGGTAATCGGCGGAATATCCGCTGCAGCCAAGCCGATAATCGACAAATCCGCGGCGCGCGGCGCATTCGGCACGGTAATGGAGGCATAAGCGGCCGCCAATAAGGCAGGGGTTATTTGTGTCATCGATTAATCCTGAAAAAGGCCTTCCTCAGGGTACGGGTATTCACCAGAGTACGCTCAAAAGCCTTATAAAGGTCTTAATGAGAAGAATTTCATTATATATCAATAGCTTATTTTAATTGCGGGCTTGAGGTTCAACGGCTATCGTGAGCCCTTATGCTGTTCAATTCATTCCTCTTTTTGGCTTTGTTTCTGCCCGCTGTTTTTGTCGGCTTTCTGATTTTTTCAAAACTGAACCGCAGATTGGCCGTGATGTGGCTGGGAGCTGCGTCCCTCGTTTTCTACATGTTGGGTAGCCCTATGGAGCACACGCTGCTCTTATTAGGATCTATCGCCGCCAACTGGTTTTTCGGCCGCGCAATTGTAAGCGCGCAACAAGGCAAAAAATTTTGGCTCACAATTGCGATCATTTTCAATTTAAGTCTGCTTGGCTGGTTCAAATATAGTTTGTTCATCGCCGGCATTTTAGGCGCAAGCGATTGGCCTGCGATCGTGCTGCCGCTTGGTATTTCATTTTATACATTTACGCAAATCGCATATCTGGTTGATGAGTATCGGAAGCCCCGCCCCTACCATCCGACCGATTATTTTTTGTTCGTTATTTACTTTCCGCATCTGATTGCTGGGCCAATCCTTAATCATGCACAAACCATTCCGCAGTTTGAAGATAAAAATACGC
>DATCRN010000042.1:0-2296 GCA_036568945.1 Alphaproteobacteria bacterium
ATCTAAGGCCGATGCGGAACGCAGTTGGAAGCGGATGCAAAGTCTGTATCCTGAAGAAATGCAAGGTTTGTCGCCGTCCTATAAAACGGCGGAAGTGCCGGGTAAGGGCACGGTTGTACGACTACGCGCGGGGACTTTGAGCCGTGAAGAGGCGAACGCACGTTGTAATGCCATCCGCGCGGTGGATCCGCGCGGCGGAGGCTGCCTTGTCCTCAGAAACTGAAAATCTTCCGGTGCATTTATCGCCAATCATTTACGGTTGCAGTGAGTTTGTTCTGCAACCGGACGAGCGTGCGTTTTTCAAAGACGCTTCGCCCGCAGGTTTTATCCTCTTCAAAAAAAATTGCGACAATCCTGATCAAGTCAAAATGTTGGTCGATGAACTGCGCACCTGTGTAGGTTGGAATGTGCCGATCTTGATCGACCAAGAAGGCGGCCGTGTACAACGCCTTCGCCCGCCGCATTGGCATGATTTTCCGGCGCCGCGTAAATTTGGCGACCTGTTCCAAAAGGACCAGGACAACGGCAAAGATGCGCTCATCCTTGCAGTTACCGCCTTGTGCCAAGAACAAACGGCGTTAGGCATCGATGTTAATTGCATCCCGTGCCTGGACGTCGTGCCGTTCGATAACAATACGACTGCGATTGGCGATCGTTGTTTTGCATCCGACGGAACAACAGTGGCAGACCTTGGATTGTTGGTTGCGGAAACCGCACTTCAGTGTGGTGTCACACCCGTTATGAAACATATGGCAGGCCATGGCCGCGCAGTGGTGGATTCACATTTCGCATTGCCGCATGTCGATACGAAGACGGAGATCCTCAACAAAACCGATTGGTATCCATTCCGACATTTGACCGCGAATTTTAGCCAGCCTTACGCGCTGTGGGGTATGTCGGCGCACATTATCTTCGACGATATTGATCCGGAATTGCCGGGCACGTTATCGCCGGTCGTGACGCATGACATTATTCGCGGCAATTTTGGATTTAAGGGTCTGCTGTGCACCGACGACCTGTTCATGGATGCCCTGAAACCTTACGGTGATGTGCCTGCGCGAGTGGCTAAGGCATTAGAGGCTGGCATTGATCTCGCCCTCCATTGCCACGGGACGGTGGAGGAGCGGGAAAAGGCCCTGAACGCAGCGGGGGAAATGCGGACCGACACAAGGGACTGTTTTGAGGCCTGGCACATGACCCGTAAACCCGCGCCAGAGGCCGTAAAGCCTGTGGACAGGCTGCTTTCAGAAGTGGCGGAACTCCTGGGGTAGTGCTACGCATTATGGCTATGGAAAGCCAGCAAATCGAATTTCAAGAAGATCAACCGCGTGGAGCCGGTCCTGAAATGGATCCGGATGCGCTGATCGTTCAACTTGATGGGTACGAAGGTCCGATCGACCTTTTGCTGACGATGGCGCGTGACCAAAAGGTCGATCTGCGTCAGATCTCGATTTTGCAGCTTGCCGAACAATACCTCGCCTTCGTTGAAAAGGCGCGAAGCCTGCGTATCGAACTTGCTGCCGATTATCTGGTGATGGCGGCGTGGCTTGCATACCTCAAATCCAAATTGCTGCTGCCATCATCGGGTGATGATGTTGTCGAAGAGGAACTCACGGGTGAGGCGCTCGCGCAAGCTCTCGCATTCCAATTACAACGTTTGGAAGCCATGCAACGCGTGGCCAAAGAATTGTTCGATCGTCCGCGTCTCGGTCAAATGCGTTTTGCCGCAGGCCTCGCAGGCATGAAGGACGGCCCGGCCATCAAGATCAAATGGAAGGCGGGGCTTTACGAAATCCTTGATGCCTATGGTGCGATCACGCGCCGCATGACGCCGCCGGAATATAACCTTAAATCCTGGCCGCTGGTGAGTATGGAAGCTGCAACGGAGCGTCTTGCAAACATGCTAGGCCGTTTGCCGGAGCGTGATTGGAAAGACCTTTGGAAGGCATTGGATGATTTCAAACCCGATGACCGCGACGGATCTTTAAATTCCAAATCCGCGCTTGCCTCTATGCTGACGGCCGCATTGGAAATGGTGAAACAAGAACGTATTGATCTGCAACAAGAAGGCCTGTTCGCGCCGATTTATATTCGTGCGCGTGCGATACAGGACCATGTAACATTGACGAGCGAGCCCGCAAATGACGCCTGAAACCGAAAGTCTGCCTCTTACAGAAAATCCGGATGACATCCGCATCCTAGAAGCAACTTTGTTTGCATCGCCTTCGCCGATGACGATTGCCGAGATGCAAAAGAATTTGCCGCACTTAAGTCCCGATGACGTGCACGTGTTACT
>DATCRN010000043.1:0-14569 GCA_036568945.1 Alphaproteobacteria bacterium
ACCTACGCCAATGCCGGCGTCGATATCGCAACAACCAGCATCGAGCTTACGGATCTTGTTACACACAATCCGCGCGCGGAAGGCGGGTGGCTCAGCAACACCGCCAAGTGTCTGTTCGGGGATGACAAATCAATCACTTTCCAACATCACGATCCTTACGATTTTAAAGGTAACGTAACCGCACTGGTATGCCGCGTCTTCTAATGATAGTTAGGTGGTATGAAACTACCGAAAATCATTGGTCACCGCGGCGCCTGTGGGTACGCCCCCGAGAATACGTTGGAATCCATCGCAACAGCGGCCTCACTTGGCATCAATTGGGTCGAGCTTGATGTCAAACTCACCAAAGATTCTGTACCCATTATTTTTCACGATGAAACATTGGATCGCACCAGCAACGGCCATGGCAATGTTGCAGACATGCTTTACAGCGACATCGAAGCGTTAGATGCCGGCGCGTGGTACGGCGAAAGTTTTATTGGAACGAAGATTCCTACGCTGGAAGAAGCAATCGACGTGATCTTCAAACACGATCTCGGCCTCAATTTGGAGATCAAGCCCTGCCCTGGCCGCGAACAAGAAACCGCTGAAGCCGCACTCGATATTTTAAGCCGCGTGTGGGATGACAAAGATAAAATTCTGCTCTCATCCTTCCAGCACGTATCACTCGAAGCATGCTTGGATATGGCACCGGAGTATAAACGCGCCCTGCTCATTCACGATCAAACAGAAAATTGGGCGGAACTTGCGGACTATCTGGAAGTAACTGCCATCAACTGTCGTGGGTCCGATAACACATTTACGCGCGAAGACATTGAAAGCTTTTTGGAAAGCGAGCGCCTAGTTGGGTGCTACACCATCAACGATCCATTCCGCGCTAAAACTTTATTCTCCTGGGGCGTCGACTATGTTTTCAGCGACACACCTGATGTGATCGAACAATCATTGAATACCAAGCATTAATGGCCTTTGGCGCAATAAAATTGCGCGAAACTTGTCCGAATATATGAAAATAATTGCTCTGCTATCGGTGGGGCTTTATAGCTGGTTTGCTTTTCCATACTTCTAACGGAGCCAACTATGCCACAAACTGATCTGTCCATCATTATGAGCGAAGCCACTTTGCGTCTTCTGGATCTAAACGATGGTAAAATGTACGCGAGCAACGATTTTCTACGTTCACTCGGTGATCATTTCAAACTGATTGGCGCTGACGATACGGCAACCGATGCGGCATTACATTTATATGCTGAAGCCGCCCACTTGATGCCCGCGCAAATATTGGAAGCGCTGATCGATTTTTCTGCTGATGTGCCTGAGACAGCTCCAGCTCAAGAAAAAATTATGGCACTGATTGATACCCTGGCAACGCCGCGCGTCATTCATGATATGGTCGTGAATGGCCATCATAATTTTCCGACCTTCCGCAATATCAATTCGCCTGCCGCAAAGCGTGTTTTGAACGAACATATTCGCTTTGCTCCGGAAAATCTGTCATTTGAGAACATCAGTGTCTTTTTGAAAATCGCCTCGGTCGTCGGTCAAAGCATGGATTCCTTGTACACCGGATACCGCCTG
Organism: Alphaproteobacteria bacterium; assembly: GCA_036568945.1. Taxonomy (GTDB): domain Bacteria; phylum Pseudomonadota; class Alphaproteobacteria; order Micavibrionales; family UBA1664; genus UBA6145. Next base: position 1,579 of record DATCRN010000043.1, read on the forward strand.
GAAAATTTGGAGGACGTGTCCGCCCGTGTCTTGATGGCAATCGTTAAAAACGAGCTGCATGACGGCAAACTAGATGGCATGCATAAACGTCGCGATGCCTTAAAAGCACTGATGGAAAATAATTTTGATGCGCTTGTACAGTCTATTGATCCCAGCTTCATTGAAAAATACGCCCGCCCGATATTAACCGAGATCATGACAGGTCCTTTCAAGGACATTTACGACCTCAGCAAAGCCTTTATGAGCATCCAGGAAAAAATTACCGATTCTCGTATTTATGCGCCAATCGTCTTGGATTTGTATGTGGTTGCAATGGCACAAGCGCGCAATATGCATAAGGACATCTTCGATTTTAACGGCCGCCGCGCGGCTGCGAGTTTGGCTTATGATGTTGCCAGTTATTCCAGCGGTTTCTATCTGATGAAAAAAATGGCGTTTGATGATCATGTGCGTCTTGCACCGAGAAAGACCGGACGCAAACTCAAAAAATACAACGCAGAACAATTAACACCTGAATATGCCTTAGCCGATTTTGGCCGTCGTTTAATCGGTGCCGATGATCCGCAACGTCAAAAACATCGTAGCGAAGGTGAAGGTTTAATGATTTTGGCCGCCCAAAAAGCGCGTGCAAATTATTCTGAAGGTGATGCGAATAAAATCATCCGCGCAATCTTCGCGCAAACGATTGGATACAGTGAAGTATCACAAGATACGCAAGTCGCTTTGATTGAAGCGCGTTTTTATAAAGATTTGGGCAAAATCGATTTGGTTAATGGGCTTAAGCCTACGGAAGAACTACCGGAAAGCGAAACTAAGCAGCTTGTGGCTGAAATGCGCGGTTTTACAAACATCACATCAGATTCGAGCAAAATGTATCCGATCATCACGGCGCTTCTTTTGAAACGCGCAACCAATGATGCACAGCGCTTGGATGTTTTGGCGTTCATGGGCATCGGTTTGGATGATGCGCAAAAAGAATCCCTGGCACAGATTTTCAAACGTCACGTAGCCATCGATCCAAACGCTGCCTTGCCCGTCCTAAAAGCATCCTCGCAAATCGCAAACTACTTTTTCGGTCACGAACATCGAGTCATGCCGAAATTTTACCGCTCCATGCTGACGGAGATGATCAATGTCGCCACAAAATTATCGCCGGAAAATCAAAAAGATTTTGCATTCTGGGCAGGCCGTTCGAATTTGGAACACGCAGTTTATGGCTTGAGCGACAAAACATTAGATGTCTGGCGAGCGTTTAACGCCTCCGTGAAGCCGCAAATGGATGCAAACCACCCGGCATTTAGGGCCACATCTGTGCCTACAGCACGACTAGAGCCACATAGCTAAGTTTAAGAGAGTCTTGGCTTTGGCGGGGTAGTATCGGTGTTTGTGACAGTAGCTGGAAGCCTGATTTTTTTGGGCTTTTCCACGATACCGATTGGCGCGCGCGGAAAATTCAGCGCTTTATGCTTTTCCAAGACGCGGTTGCGGTCTATGCCCTCGGGGAGGATCGTTTTTGCGTCAATATAAGCAACCGCGAAATCATCTTCGGTCAAGCCTTCTGCGCCTGTGAAGTTAGAGCCAAACACAACAGCACGCCAAAGCGATGTATTTTTCCATTTCGTATTGGTGAAATTAACGCCACGCAGATCGGCGTTATGCCATTCGTCACGACCATCAAAGATTTCCATGCCAGTCATATCAGCATATGCGTAGAAAGTTTTTGGGTCTGCCTTGATGATCTTTGATAGTTCAAACAGATTACTTTCATCAGTTGTAAATATTTTTTCTAGTGTATCAAAAAAATCCGGTGACACTTCGACGCTGGCTTCGATATCGATGCGCTTACCATCCAATTCAGGATTATCACTGCGAATGGTGCCCATCGCATGAAATTCGCCGGTGACTTTTGGTCTGTTAGATTTCGCCATGATTCTCACCAAGTAGCGGGCTGATTTGTGGCTTTGTGCGCGGCGATCTTTGCACGTTGCGCATCGGTGAGCGGAAAAATAGGCAATTTTTCCCTGAAGCGCGGAAATTGTTCGGCGAGTTTTTCAAATTCCGCACGCATGTCGCCCACGGTATGGACTGTTGCGAGGATCACAGTTTCTATGACCGGGCGGCTTTCAATCGCAGCGGCAGCAATAAAATCAACCAATCGGCTGATCACATTCGGATCGCTCGGACATTCTTCTTCAATGACGATAACTTTGCGTTCATAAAGCGCGATGGCGATCGGCTCCGGCGGAACTTGGGACAAAGGAATTTCTTTGCAGGCATATAAATCGAAGGCCATGCCGGCACTGACGGCGGATTGGATTGGGATGGAACGGCGGCGCATAAAGCACTTCCTTAAACGTTAATCGTTAAGGGCGCCATCCTACTCTCGTGTAATATGGAAATCAAATTTGTTTGAAGCCAGGTGCCTTATTAGGTGAATTTACCTTAAATTTTGACTGATACGCAGCCAAAAACTTGGCTTTCGCGGCATTGCCCGCGGTCATAGGGCCCTCCAGATGCATTCGATCCAGCTTTGAAAGACGCCCGTAACGCGTACGCGGGTGAAAAATCCACTCATCACCTATCCATTCAGCATAAGGCATGTCGAATATTTTCTGCTCAAACTTCGCGCGCGTTGGCGTTTTGGATCGCCAATATTCTTGGCTTGCCTTTGCCCAGTGCCGAGATTGCTCGAACATTCTGATGGTGGTGCGTTCATCCGACGCCACCACGCCACGATCATGAGCCCATGCGCGCAAAACCGCGTTCTGCGCATCGCCATTATAAAGCGCCTGTGGATTGGAATTCACTGCACCTTCAAATGCTCTCCAGGCAAGGGGATAGTTTGTTTTGAAGAAGTATGCAACGTCGCGCCAATTTTCCTCCAACCCCTGTTCTTTTAATTCGTATAGAACCGTGAGCTGGAAGGCGGTAGCATCCGCTTCTTTGATGGACGTGCGATACGCCTTTTCATACGGTGATGACATGTCGATCATCACGTTGCGCGCATCTTGCCAAACATGGCGGAATTCATGACAAAGTATGTCCGCGATCAATCCTATTCCACCTTCCAGCAGCAATGTCTTGGCAAGCAAGATTTTATGCCGGGTATAAAGGCCTAAAGCGTGCATTCGGGTAAACTCGACCGGTGGGTCCCATCCATTGATATCACGGCGTTGCAAATGCATCGCTTTGAATGTCGGGCTGTTCATAAGCAGCCAATAGGCTTTTTCGATCAAGCTCGTTTCAAACAAATCTTGAATGGATATGCCGGAATCAAACACGTCAGGCGGAATAGCGAGCGCACCCGACAGGATATCGACGAAGGGCTTGGCAAAATAATCGCGCAGCGTTCTTGGCATGCGCTTTTATACTAAATTGACCTTAAATTATGCAAATTAATCGTCGCCGTTAGAGGCGCCGTTTTCCGGCTTTTTCATGCCCATGACGTTGTAACCGCCGTCTACATAATGGATTTCGCCGGTCACGCCGCTGGAAAGAGGACTTAGCAGATATAAGGCTGCCCCCCCAATGTCTTCCAATGTCATCGCGCGTTTAAGTGGGCTGGTTTCAATCGCGGTTTTATATGTGGCGCGCGCGCCGCCGATGGCGGAGCCGGCCAATGTACGCATGGGACCCGCCGACAAAGCATTCACGCGAATGTTATCAGGGCCAACATCAGCCGCCAGATAACGCACGGATGATTCCAACGCAGCCTTCGCCACACCCATGACGTTGTAATTGGGCATGACTTTTTCAGCACCGTAATAAGACAGTGTCAGAGCAGATCCACCGTTCTTCATCATCGGTGCTGCACGGCGCAAGACAGAGACGAAGGAATAGCAACTGACTTGCAAGGTCGTATTAAAGTTCGAAAGCGTCGTATCGATAAAACGACCTTTAAGTTCATTTTTGTCGGAGAACGCGATGGAGTGCACAATAAAATCAATGCTTGGCCAGGTCGAACCAAGTTGCTTGAAGGCAGCATCAATGCTGGCCTCATCCATCACGTCGCATGGAACGACGATGTTAGATCCAACTTCTTTTGCAAGCGGCTCGATACGTTTTTTGATCGGGTCACCCAAATAGGTGAACGCAAGTTCTGCGCCTTGCGCATGCAATGCTTGTGCAATACCCCAGGCAATCGAGTAATCATTCGCGACACCCATCACTAGGCCGCGTTTCCCCGTCATTATCCCCGTGACTGTATTCATCTGCTTAGGCCTTACCCTTCGTATTTCGTGAACGCGAGGGTTGAGTTCGTACCGCCAAAACCAAAGCTGTTGGACAAAATGGTCGTATGGTTCACGTTGTCCATACGCTGGCGAACGATCGCCGTGCCTTCTGCCGCCGGATCCAGTTCGGTCACGTTGGCGGAGGCTGCGATAAAATTATGTTTCATCATGAGCAGACTATAAATCGCTTCCTGAACACCGGTCGCACCAAGACTATGCCCTGTTAAGGACTTGGTTGAGGAATAGTTCGGAACCGGTTGATTTATCGATTCAAAAACACCCTTCATTGCGCCTAGTTCAGCCGTATCGCCCACAGGAGTCGAGGTCCCGTGCGTATTAATGTAGCTGATCGCCGACGGGACAGTCGCCATCGCCATTTTCATGCAACGCGCTGCGCCCTCGCCCGATGGGGCGACCATGTCGTAGCCATCGGAGGTTGCGCCATAGCCGGTCAGTTCGCCGTAAATTTTAGCGCCGCGGGCTTTGGCATGTTCCAGTTCTTCTAAAACCAACACACCAGCGCCGCCGGCGATTACAAAACCGTCGCGCGTTTCGTCATACGGACGCGAAGCTGTCATCGGCGTTTCATTATATTTGGATGACAAAGCACCCATCGCATCGAACAACATCGACATAGACCAATGAACCTCTTCCCCACCACCGGCGAAGACGATGTCTTGTTTACCCATTTGAATGAGTTCCGCGGCATTGCCGACACAGTGTGCGGACGTAGCACAGGCGGATGAAATCGTATAGTTCACACCCTTAATTTCAAACGGTGTGGCGAGCGTAGCGGAATTGCTCGAGGCCATCGTACGAGGCACCATGAAGGGGCCAATCTTTTTAGGGCTTCCAGATGTGCGCATCGCATCGGATGCAGCGACCATGTTGGATGTTGACGCGCCGCCGGTACCCATGATGATGCCTGTGCGTTCGTTGCTGACCTGGGTCTTTTCAAGACCGGCATCGGCGATTGCCTCTTGCATCGCGACATAGTTATAGGCGGAACCATCCCCCATGAAACGACGCACGCGACGATCAACGGCCGCATCCAAATCAATATTCGGCTTGCCATGAATTTGCGAGCGGAAATTCATTTCGGCATATTCAGGCGCAAACGTAATGCCTGATGTGCCGTTGATAAGACTATCCAAAACAGCCGCCTGCCCTACGCCGATGCAGGACACGATGCCAAGACCAGTCACGACAACGCGGCGCAGATTTTTTTGCACATCCGGCGAGATTGCCGGTTTGAATTGCGGGAAATGGAAATGATATTCCATGCTTATAAACTCCGGGGGTTTTCGAATAGACCGACACGCAGGTCTGTAACTTCACAAGCCAATTCGCCATCAGCGAACACTTTGCCATCACCAATACCCAGTACCAACTTTCGGTTGATCAGGCGTTTAATGTCGACAACATACTCAACGCGCTTTGTTTCAGGTAATATCTGAGCCGATAATTTCAATTCTCCAAGACCTAAGGCACGGCCAGATCCAGGAGCACCGGACCAGCCGAGATAAAACCCGAGCAACTGCCAAACGGCATCAAGACCAAGGCAGCCCGGCATGACCGGATCGCCAATAAAGTGGCATTGGAAAAACCAGAGGTCCGGGTTTACATCCAGCTCGGCCTTAATAAAGCCCTTACCGTGCGCGCCGCCTTCAGCGGACACTTCGGTGATGCGGTCAAACATCAGCATCGGCGGAACAGGCAATTTCGCATTGCCGGGGCCGAACAAATTGCCTTTGCCGCATTCAATCAGTTCGTCCTTGGTATAGGACGATTGCGGGATAAAACCGTGGTCTTTGGGCAGGACTTGGCTCATTAGATTAGATCTCTCCTATTCGACCGCTTTTATAAAGGGCCAAAAGGGTCCAAACAAGCCTTAAATGCTTGTTATTAAATCAATGATTTAGGGATTTTAAACCGCCTGACGGAAAGCGCCCATCATGGCACAGAGCGCCAAGGGACGTGCCACGACATGCTCGATATCCGGGCTTTCGCCTGCGGCCGCGACAGCGACCATACGACCGGCAGCTTTGGCCAGGGCGATTGCTTGGTTGGTACGGTCGAGCATGTGCATTTCTTCAAGAACGGTCAAAGCCAACGGCTCCATTGAGCGCAGCAGGTCGGCATGAATAACGGTCTTCGTATCGTTGGCTGGAATACCGTGTAACAGATTTACTTCTTCCGGCACGCCGTGACGAACAGCTTCTTCCATCATCACGCGCATCAGTTCATTCAAAGATTTTTCGAGCGAGGCGCCGTGTGCGATACCTGCATCCATCATCAAACGCGCTTGGTGGGAACCAGCAAGTGCGGACAGACCTAAAATACAATCGGCAATCGTCCAACGTTGGCCGGCAATTTTCACTTCGATCGCGCGATCGCAAATGCCGTGTGCGCCAAGTTCATAACGCACAGCGGTGCGAAGCGAGTCAGCAAGCAAGGCATCGCCGGCTTCATCCGCACCACAGAGTTCGCGAATGCCACGACCAACTTCGACGAACGCATGACGCGCAATGTGCGACCATTCAAGACCGTCACCCAAATACATACGAGCGAGCGTGCGGCCTAATTCCATGTCTTGTTCGGAGGCGACAGCAGAGCGCAATGACGGCATCCAGTTGTCAGCTTTAATATCCATACCGATATCAGCGAGAACAGTCTCAGCTTCGGCTTCGGGCACATCGTAATCGAGTAAACATTCCGCAAGTGCGCCACCCCAGATATTTGCAAGACGCAGCAAATTAATGCTTGGGCCTTCTTGGCACAAATCACATGCTTGGCCGTAGAACGACTGAGCGATATCGATATAGGAAGGAAGACCGCGGGTTTGCATTTGGACTCTTAAACGACTCGATTCGGGAAGGTATTGATTCGGAAGAAAAATTTGAACTTAACTTAGAACTACTTTGATTCTTCGTGCTCGTAAACGCCCCAAAGGATTTCTTTCAACAACCATCCCTTATAACCGCTCACCGACACCTGACACCAATTGTCTTCGCATTCGTTCAGTTTTGCAACAACGCCTTTTTCTGCCTGGGCTACAGGGCGAGAATCCTCATCAGGTTTCTTATAAAGCGTAACCGGTTGATCTGACTCAATTAATACATACCGATTGCCTGAAAGCAGAGTCTGATGGACCCAACCTTCATCGCCGTCGATGTCTTTTATTTTGCGCCAGGTATCAAATTCTTGAATCACTTGAAGGGGATAAGACCTGCTTTGGTAAACCCATTTAACCGGGTAACGCATGCCGGGGCCGGCACGCACATAAACCGTATCGGACCGAAGGGATACGAAACGGGGCAACGGCAATCCTGAAACGACACCTGCCGCAGCTTGGCCATTTTCAGCTACCGTGTCTAAACTTTGCGCATCCTGCGCATGCGCACCCGCCGTCAAAAACAGTGACAAGGCGAGCACAAAAAGCGTAAATGAAGCGCGGTTTTGCATTGAGATGAATTAAATCGAAACCGTTGCGAAATTTAAAGGTGTTTTTTGGATAACAAGACGATCAGCGTGGCGCCTATGATGGATTGGACCGACCGGCATTGCCGATTTTTCCACCGCCTCCTTGCACCCCATGCCCTGCTCTACACCGAAATGGTCACAACCGGCGCGCTGATCCATGGCGATGCCGACCGGCATTTGCGGTTTGATCCAAGTGAACATCCCGTTGCCCTGCAGTTAGGTGGATCAGAGCCAAGCGATTTGGCGAAAGCCGCCAAGATGGGCGCGGATTACGGATACGATGAAATCAATTTAAATTGCGGCTGCCCATCGGAGCGAGTCCAAAAAGGGGCCTTCGGTGCCTGTCTGATGCGTGAAGAAAAATTAGTCGCAAGTTGCGTCGCCGCGATGCGCGATGTGACAGACATTCCAATCACCGTCAAATGCCGCATCGGTGTCGATGACGATCATGAACGTGATCGTCTGTGGCAATTTGTCGGCGCGGTCTCACAAGCAGGATGCGACACTTTTATCGTGCATGCACGTAAAGCGTGGCTGAAAGGTCTTAGCCCAAAAGAGAACCGTGAAGTGCCTCCGCTCAATTATGATTTGGTCGCACAACTCAAAAAAGAATTTCCAAATTTGAAGATCATGCTCAACGGTGGCGTGCAAAATGTGGCTGATGTGCAAAAGCATTTGGAAACATTCGATGGTGTGATGCTTGGTCGAGCGGCCTATCAAACTCCGCGTATTTTGCAGGAACTGGAAAGCGTGCTGTATGACGTGCAAGCACGCCCCCTTGCCGACATTGTCGAACAGATGATCGTTTATGCTGAAAACCAGAGATCGAACTACGGCACCCCTTTACAAACCATCACGCGGCATATGGTTGGCCTGCCGGGCGGCCAACGAGGGGCCCGTCGCTGGCGGCAGATTTTAACCGTGGATTCCCATACTGGCAGCCCGCGCGAAGTCTTAAGCGCCGCCTTGGAGGCCGTGGAGAACGGTGCATTAGTGGCCGCTTAAAGTTTCTTGTTTTACTGCCCTATATGGTATTGTTGCCCATATGATTCTGAAATGGCAGAAACTAGACCGCGCTAAGACCGGCGAGATTATTAACCGAGTGTCCCAGACACCCGACGGCCCGCTTTTTTCTGTTACGACATCCGAAGCCACTATTGCTCATCTGCCCTTCTACCGTGGTTTTGTGCTGGTGAAGCTCACCAATTATGCCACGCTGCCATCCTTTAGCCTCGAATTCTTATCCGACGGCAGCAGTTTTTATTTGCTGGATGGATCGCCCATGCCGCTGCAAAAAGTGGCCTTGCGCGGTGGACTTGTGCTCACCGATCAAAACGTCACCGACTATGTTGAATTTTTCTTCAAACACGTAACGACCGAAGAAGGCGATATCTATTTGATCCACGACCCCGACGATATGCCCTTTATGGATGCGTTGTCGCTGGATCAGCAAATTCAGATCAAACGCAAGCACACGGATATGGCAGTCGCATACGATCGCGATAACGACGTATTTTTGGTGCAGGCCGATATGTATTTCGCAGGGGTGTTGCTCAAGGCCACCCTCACCATCCAACCTGATGGAGAAATCCAAGTGACCAATCACGCCATGCTGATGGGATCTGAAAACGGTAATGGCGGACAAAAAGGGTATTACGCTTAAAGATGGATTTGATCGCAAAACTTAACAAAGCCTTAAAAACCGGTTTCACCGCGGCCCCGCGCGATGGGACTTTGCGCCATGAAAACGAAGTGGCGATTCTGGATGCCGCCCGCAAGATGCTGGCTAAGTCCGAAACGGGTCAGGAGCTGCTGGATTATGCCGCCGGTAAAGGCCTGGAAATGCATGTTCTGCGCAATAAAGAGAGTTTTGGATTTTTACCTGAAAAATCAGTGGTTTATATAGCAACTCCGGCGGGACAAACCATGCCCACCGTGCGGGCCGTCATTCACCTGGCAGGCGCTCTGCGCCAGGCCATGCAGGAAGACATTACAGGCCTCGAAAGACCGGCCAATACACGCATGGGTAAGGAGCGTTACATCCGTACGTATGTGGACAAGGATAAAGACGCCTTATTCTTCCAAACCGCTGTTGTATATGAGCTTTTTGAGGCTACCCACTTACGTGAAATAATTGACGAATTTGAGCGTATGGGGTATATTTCTTTATACGAGGCTTATAAAGAAGACATGAAAGTCGAAGGCCTTGCCAAGGGTTGAAAACCGGCGTGTGTGTGTAACATTAGTAATAGAGAGGGAGCGTCGCTTAAGACGGCGCGTAATAAAATGAGAGTTCAAAACGCAGTAACCTACTCCAACGATTACGAAACCAGCTTTGCTGCTGCGTCCGAGCGTGGCGCTGCAATGAGCTTTGATGTCCGTCACGGCCTGGAAGCCAACGATGTGAAGCCGGTGTTTGCTGTTCAGCATAACAACCTGCCGCAGAACACTCTGCACATGTAATCTTGGTTTTATTAAAGAAACGACGACGGCCCGATAAGGGCCGTTTTGTTTAGATAAATTCTACCCAATCCCTGGAGATGGGAATTTATTTAAGGATACGGTTTGCACGCCCACTCTTTTTGTGAGGAAGGCTTCATCTTTCAAATGAATTGAAAGCACTGTCTCTAATGACAGGCGTAAATTTCTTTGACGCCGCAACCCAAAGTCAACAATGTCCCAGCTAATGCCAGGATACCCCGCCACGGCCCCTGAGCCAGGATTAGGAAGATGCCCTTCCCTCTCGTGAAATTGAAGAGCGTTATCAGCAACCCAATCCCATATAGTTTTCCAAAGGAATGTATTACCTGGCAGTCCTCTTGTTCCCAGCCACAAGGCAGCCGCCCATATAGCCCATGAATCTTGATATACACCTGGTATCGTTTCGCCCATTGTTTCGTCAGGCCATAGCCAAGTTTCATCCAACTTGGCTAAAGCATGCTGCATGATAATCTCTGGGGTTAAGAAATTAAATTTTTGTACTTCTTTTTTTCCTACACGGCGTTTTTTAAATAATCCTGCATTAGTATATATTTTATGAAGATTATCCCTTCCCGTACCTGAAGATGCCTTACTGATCAACTCCCAAGTAATATCCGGTCTGGAAACAAGGGGACCGGCATGTTGCAAAGGAAGATAACCGTGCTTCTCTTTAAATTCTTTAGCTTCACGAATGATGAAGTTTTTTATAAGCCTAGTGAGCGAGTTTTGCCCTGGCAAACCGCGTGTGCCTAGACTTAATGCACTATTCCAGTTCTGCCATTTTTCACTGGAAAAACCTTCTACTGGCGTTTCTCGGCTAATAGTCGGCCACTCTTGATATTTTTTCAAATAAAGTAATGCATGATTAAGGATGATATCTTCATTTAACTCCATCCTAGGTTTTTTTCTATTTCTCTCGTATTCCCCAACATCGACCTTTTGGAAGTGAGTACTACTGGCGGACGTCATCGCATCGGTTCCGTGTGCTAAAAGATTGCAGATACGGAATGGCCAGCTATCCGTATAAGACACCGTTTGGACTCCTTGCAGGCCTTTTAGCTGTTTTTTTGTATAAGAAGCCCAGACATAAGGTTCCAAAATATTTTGGCTCACAAACGTGGTTTCTCCGTACTGATCGCATACGGCCACCTGTTTTCCCAAGCGGGGAATTTCAACAATGATATAGGGTAATTTTCGAATCTTATCTTCAAAAACTTTCCCCACACGAATGAGTAAATCATCCGTATAAATACCTATAGTCTGCAACTCTTTGACAAGGATGGCCAAACGCGGCTGTTTAACAAACTCTTGCGGGGTTCTTTCCGACTTTTCTTCACCAGTAATGAACGGCTCATCTGTCAGGACGTACACCATTTCGGAATAATCAATATGTGCACCGCCGATACGCAATGCATTTAAAACGTCCTTTAGATCTTTCAATCGCGCCAACATACCGTAGACTTGATTGGATGCATGACCAAGCAGGCCGGACACTGTGTAAAATTGCTGATTGGTAAAGCCTGCTTGTTTTGCGAAATTTGCTTCCAAGGTTTCATCAATTTTTCCGTCGTTTCGCGTCCTTACGAATGTCTCGACGGAAATTAATGAAGCCATAAGATGTTCGTATGTTTCTTCAGAACCAACAAAAGAACTCGCGGCATTGAAAGCCTGCGTTAAAAGCCCTCGATATTGCTGCGCCTCATCTTCAGATAGACGATATGGATTTTGTGCTGCGGTCATATTTGCCTCGACCGCAAACTATAGTATTACGAAAATAATGGCAAATTTAGTCCAGTTGAATACTTTCGCCGCAGCCGCAACGTGAAATCTCATTTGGATTTTTGAAATCCAGACGCGTATTGAACTGGTCTTTTGTCACGATCAGTTCCGAGCCGATCAGTTTCAGCAGCATCGTTTTGGGGAAATAAATGCTGATGCCTTTGTCCGTCGATACGTCCAAATCCGACGTGACTTGATCGGGCAAAATGGGAGTGAATTCGTACTCACCGCCGGCGCAACCCTTTTTGTTCACGGTAACGCACATACCGGCATAGCCCTGGAGTTTTGGCATCAGGAATTGGGCAGCATCATCAGTGACAGTCAAAAATGGTTTCATAGCATCAATATAGATCAAAACATGTTGAGTTGAAGTTTAGCGGTTTCCGCCATCATGTAGGGTGCCCAAGTAGGTTCGAACACAATATCCACAGTGACTTCGCCAATCCCGTCGATCGGCATGATCGCCCCTTGCACCATACCGGGCATATCCTGCGCGACCGGGCAATTGGGTGATGTCAGCGTCATTTTGACAGCGACATCTGATACGCCCGGTTGATCGGAGGCATCGGTAATTTCGATGTTGTACATCAAGCCAAGCTCGTAAATATTGACCGGAATTTCAGGATCATAAACTTCGCATAAAGCCGCACGAATTCGCAGCCATAATTTATGGTCGCTATGGGTTGTTTCCGGCGGCTCCGACATCGGGTCGTAATCATCGCCCAAGGCTTGCTCCACCATTTCTTTGCTCGCTACTTGTTTCATCATAGTAAATTCATCGCTATGCGCCCAGCTTCGGATGCGCGGTCTAAGGTCCACGGCGGGTCGTATACAACATTGACATTCACCATACCGACGCCATCCAATTTTTCAATCGCGGTACGTACCCATTTGGGCATATCGTCCGCAACCGGACATGTGCCGCGTGATACCGTCATATCAATATCTACCATAGCCTTATCACCTAGATCGCCGATGTCGATACGGTAGATCAAACCCAAATCATAAATATTTTC
>DATCRN010000044.1:0-5548 GCA_036568945.1 Alphaproteobacteria bacterium
GATGTGTTCGTATCGCGTCTTCATGCGGATGAAACGGTCGATTACGGTTTGGCGTTTTGGTGCGTATCGGACAATCTGCGTAAAGGAGCTGCCCTTAACGCCGTCCAAATTGCTGAAATTTTGGCCAAAGATTATCTAAAAAAATAAGGGTCTTAAGACCGGTTGGATAAACTTAAAGCCAAAATTTTGGTTTTTTCACGCAACTTAATAAAAAATATAGTTTGCTTGCTTTTTCCGCGACAATTTGACAAATATTGGGCCCTTAAAACAGGCGTACACTTTCAAAGCGAGTTTTTTGAACGTCATGACCACGTCAATTTTCCCAGTTCCCAATAGTGTTGTTACCAATCTGCGCGCCTCCCAGGCGCGTGAGGTCCTGCGGCAATTGGCCCGCGCCTTGGAGCTTTCCACGGGCGTCAGCGCCGATGCGCTCCATGCGGCGCTCATGACTGCTGAGCAGCTTGGCGGTTCGGCCATCGGGGATGGCGTTGCGGTGATTGGCGCTCGTCTACCGGTTGCCCAATGCGGTCGTCGTGTTAGCGGCTTTGCGATGTTATCCAAGCCAGTGCTGTTTAAAGGCGTTGAAGATCATCCATGCGAGATGGTCTATGTCCTGATTTCACCGGAAGATGAAGCACAAAATCATTTGCGCGATCTTTCATCCGTTATTCGTGCATTCCGCGATCGTGATTTCTTGGATCGTTTGCAAACGGCTGGTACACCGGATCGTATCACGAGCCTGTTCAAAGCCCGTGATGTCAAACCGACCCAAGTTGCTGCTTAATTCTGAATTGTTGGATTAGTGAACGACAACCGGTAATAGGTTGCGTTTATGCGCGGATATAGCGGCCATATCTTCGGTCGCTAAGGTTTCAATCTCATTGCCGTCGGCCGTCATCAATGCAAATGCGCGGTGGCCATCCACATCAACCGGCTTTACATACGCTACAATCGGAACGCCGAAATTTGCGAAATCTTGCACGCCCATTACTTTTAATGTTTTTTCAGTCAACATTGCGGTTCTCCACATCGATGATATTCTTTTTATCATCTTTCTTGGCGGGCTGGGTAATTTTGATCTTTTGTATATTACTTTCAGGAAGGACGCGTCGCAGGTCAATGTTGAGTAGCCCATTGTCAAGCGAAGCGCCAGTGATCTCAATCCCATCCGCTAATACAAAGCTACGTTGAAACTGCCTTGCGGCAATGCCGCGATGTAAAAAAACACGGGAACTATTTTCGTCTTCGTTCTGTTTACCGCGAATCGTAAGTTGGTCATTGTCGATTTCAACGTCCAAATCATCCATGGAAAAACCGGCGACTGCGAGGGTAATGCGCAGTTCAGTGTCCGATGTTTGCTCAATATTGTAAGGGGGGTACCCATCGCCGCCCGATTTTTTGGCGCGCTCTAGGCTCCGCTCGAAATGGTCAAAACCTAAAAATAGGGGGCTATCAAAGAAGGTAAGTCTGGTCATGAAAAACTCTCTCCAATGGACGAGGGTTATAATAAACCGGCCCTAAGAGGCACCGGTCCAATCATTATATAGGATCTAAAGGTTAATGATCAATGTGCCCGGCAGTATTGGCGCCGGAGCCGCCCTGGCGGCGGAAAAGACGGTCGCAATAGCCACAGCGGACCTCAGCGGCACCGTCAAATGTGTAATAAACCATAGGATGCCCCAAAGCGCCGTTACCGCCATCACAGGCGACCTCGTCGGCGTGAGCAGGTACGGTGATGATTTCAGGCTGTTTTAGGCTGGTCATAGTCATTTAACGGTTTGGTTACCCTTTCGGGGTATAACCATGGAGAGTACCGCAACCTTTTTCAAGCCGTTTTCTTGCTCTATGAAACAGTATTCCCGCCTCATGCCTAAGACCGCAGATCAGCCTGTAACCCCGATTTTCAGCGATAGCCGCGTGGCCCAAAACAACGCCGCGCAATATGCCGAGATTTTAGTGGATGCTGCGAAAATTCTACAGAATTGGCGCGCCAGCCTAATGGCGCATGAATATCTGGATAAAAATGGCATCGTCAAAAGCGATGATGACATCACGGAAAGCCGCTTGGAAAAACGCGAGCAAATACGCCAATCCTTGCGAAATGGCGAAAGTTTGGAAAAGCCGGTTTTAGGCATCGGCATTTTTGACAATGTCGAAATCGGCGCCGGCGCCGATATTTTGGTGACCCTGTTTCTAGATGGTCATAGCGTCATCCCGGTTCATGTCCGCAAAAGCCAGATGAATGACTTTTCCCCCTTCCGCGCGTAAGGCATAATCGGCTAGGGTTAGCCGTATGCAACCGACCTTAAAACTCACCAATTCCCTTGGCCGTAAAAAGCAGGACTTCGTTCCCTTAAATTCCGATCATATTGGAATTTATGTGTGCGGACCCACCGTCTATAATTATGCCCATATCGGTAATGCACGCCCTAGCGTGGCGTTCGATGTGTTGCGCCGTGTTTTAAAAGTGCTGTACCCTAAAGTTACGTTCGTATCCAACATCACGGATATTGATGATAAAATTATGGCCGCATCTGCTGAGACGGGCGAGCCAATCTCATCGATTACGACGAAGTTCACTGAAATTTATAACAACGATATGCAGGCCCTCGGTGTTACACCGCCGGATCACCAACCGCGCGCAACCGAAACCGTTCCTGAAATGATCACGCTGATCGAAAACCTTATTAAAAACGGACACGCGTACGAAGCGGAAGGCCACGTCGTTTTCAATGTGCCGTCTTATAAAGATTACGGGCAATTGTCGGGACGGAACCGCGATGAACAAATTGCAGGCGCGCGTATTGATGTTGCGCCCTATAAAAAAGATCCGGCTGATTTCGTGTTGTGGAAACCATCTAACGATGATCAGCCGGGTTGGGATAGCCCCTGGGGCCGTGGCCGTCCGGGTTGGCATATTGAGTGCTCAGCCATGGCGGAGAAATTTTTAGGTAAGGATTTTGACATTCATGGCGGCGGTTTGGATTTGACCTTTCCGCATCATGAAAACGAAATTGCGCAAAGCATTTGCGCACATGGCGGCGCTTCGCAATTCGCGAAATATTGGATCCATAACGGGTTTCTGACCGTCGAAGGCGAAAAAATGTCCAAATCTTTGGGCAATGTTTTGCTGGTTCATGATTTGCTTTCCGAGGCGCCTGGCGAAGCAATTCGCTTTGCATTGCTCGCAGCTCACTATCGCCAACCATTTGATTGGAGCGCCAAAGGATTGGAAGAGGCGATTAAAACCTTATCTAAATTCTACGAACTCATCGAAGATGCGGGGGATGTATCTGGCACGATCGATGGAGAATTCTTGGAAGCTCTTTGCGACGATCTGAATACGCCCCGTGCGATTGCAGCCATGCATGCGATGGCAAAAGACGGGCGTATTGGCGATCTGAAGGCATCCGCTGCTTTGTTGGGCGTACTGCAGCAAGATCCATCCGAATGGTTTGAAAACTTTTCTAAAGATATCGATATTGAAAAAATCGAGACCCTTCTTGCTGAACGTCTAGTTGCGCGAGACGCCAAAAATTGGGCGGAATCCGACCGCATTCGCGATGAGCTAATTGCCATGGGCGTGACCATTAAAGACACGGCTGGCGGCACGGAATGGTCCGTTGATTGATTACTTCAAAGAAATCGCGGTGACTTCCCATGCAAGCCCCTTGCGCTGCAAGAGCATCGTGGGATTGTTATAGTCGTCATGTAATATGAACTGATCTTTATTAATCCAGTCACCGCGCTGAATCAGTACACCTAGGTCATCCGACAAGCCTAAACGTTCGCGACGGTCATTATCTTTGAGTACGGTGACCATCGTTTCGGGCGATACGATGCCGCTAATAAAGGCACCAGCGATGCGCGACACCAAAGCGCTTGCCAAAGATTCTTCATCTTTATTATCTAGTCCCATGCGCGTTGCAAAATCGTCTTGGAAATTCGCACGCACGGAATCAAAATCGACATACTGATCGACGCTGACAGGGTCTTCGTGTTCCATGGCTTCGACAAGCTTTTGCACAGTGCGATACGGGGTGATCCACGCATAGGCGCCGACCACAAGGACAACCAAAAGGGCAAATGAGAAAAGTTTGGACATGCCGTCAAATTAGCGGACGCGTGTGCCGGAATCAATGGAGGCGTTCTGATGGCCGTTCACTGTTGCCCAAATTTGCGGATCTTGAGGCGTTTGTATGAGCATAAATCTATAAAGCCGCGCAGCCTTATCCCATGAAACGGCGGGGCGGATTTCATTATCCAAAACATAATCGCCCTGGGCTGTGCGTACCGTCAAAACGACGTGGTAACGCCAAGCATTAACTGTTTCGCTTCGTTTTTCGGCCATAGTGATAAGCAGGGATGATGCCGGCCAACCCAAATCCATGAGTCTTTTGCGTTTTTCCAGGGCATAGTCCTCGCAATCAGCATACCCATCTATAGGGTATTGCCAGACATCACGACCAGCCAAATCAGTATTAAAAAATAGGCTATCGTTCACATCCATATTCACGGTGTTGAGATCGCGCATGCGCGCCGCGTCTAAAATCACATAACGCGGATTGGTGTCTGGTTGACAATCTGCAGGGTTCGCTTTGCAAAAGCGCATGAAACCAGCAGGCGCAGACGCGTACGCATCCATTTGGATGAATCCTACGGGTTGCTCCCAGGTGTAATGGAAGGACGTCGCCATGGCCGTTGCTGGCAGAACCAGAAGGGCCAATGAGAAAGTCATGATTTTACGAAACATAGTTTTCATATAGCGAAAACGGAGATAGGACGCAAAGTATAAATGTCGAGCCTGTATGCAGATGAAAAACCCGGGGTTTTAAGCCCGGGTTTCCTGGATGGAAGTGATTTAAACCTTAATGTCGCGCTGTGGATGCGACCGCATTGGCGGCCTTGCCGGCCAAGGACGGTGCGCCTGCCTCGGCGCTTGGGTCGATCCAACCGATATGGCCGTCCGAGCGGCGATAGACGATATTTAATTCGTCCGATTTAGCATTTTTAAATAACATGAAATCCTGATCAGCCAAATCCATGCGCATGACGGCTTCGGACACACTCATGGCCGGAATCGACGTTGTCGCTTCCGCTACAATCACGTGATCGCCATTGTTGACCGGACGGGCTGTTTCCTCCTGCTCATCAGCGGCAATATCCAGGCCCTCAGTCTGCAGGAGATAATCACGCGCGGTAAGGAAGGAGCTTTCAGGCGTCTTTTCCAAACGCTCGTGATGATCGCGAAGGCGATCTTTGTATCGAGAAAGTTGTTTGGCGACCCGCATGGCGGCTTCATCAAAAGCGGCATGGGCGTCTGCATTGGACCCAGTGCCTTGGACCTTTACGCCATGGCCAACGTGGAACACAACATGCGATCTAAAAAGGTAATGCCCATCGCGAGAAAATGTAACGGCAGCGTCTGTGACGCGATTAAAATATTTACTCTTTAAAGCTTCCAGTTTTTCTTCGACGTAGTCACGCAATGCGTCACCAACATCAACATGTTGGCCTTTGACGGACAGTTCCATGGATGCTTCTCCTT
>DATCRN010000045.1:0-7561 GCA_036568945.1 Alphaproteobacteria bacterium
GTCGAGGGCTTTAAGCATCTGCACCGCCGGTGTGAAATCGCGCAAATCGCCGGCAAATCCCAAAGCTTCGTTGGCTTCGACCGTGTCCATACCCTGGTCTTGCAGCGCATAAGCGCGCAATTTGTTTTTAAGGCCGATGCCGCGACCTTCCTGGCGCAAATACAAAATCACGCCCGATCCATTATCGGCAATGGCGCGCATGGCATCTTGCAATTGCGATTGGCAATCGCAACGGCGCGATCCGAAAATTTCACCCGTCAAACATTCCGAATGCACGCGGGTTAAAACATCTTCTCGTCCCGCGATATCGCCGCGGATCAGCGCCAAATGGTCATGTCCATCCGCAAATCCATCAAAGGATTGCAGTGTGAATTCACCGAATTCCGTCGGCAAACGTGCATGGGCATCAAGCTTAAGCATGCCTGGTATATAGGATTTTTTTAAAGGTAACGCCAGTAATTACGGCGCGCCGGGCGTTTCGCTATAGATCGGGCCCATCGGCACGCAGCATGGAATACCGCCCACAACCTGCTCGCCTGAGAATGTCTCCGGGCCGGGGCCGGGCTCGCATCCTTTAATCTTTTCAACCAATTCGGGTTTAGCCGATTGCATGATGGTGCGGCAATCAACTGGCTGCTTGTTGCAAACGTTCATGCGCACATAGTTGGCCTCGACACAAACCGGATCGTCGGATTGAGGATGAAGCGGAGGTGCTGCCTGAGCCAATTCTTCCGGCGTGGATGGCTGCGGCACCGGCTTAGGTTCTGCCAATGTCGCGGGATCGACAGGCGCTTGTTCCTGTTGTGCCTGCGCGGCGACATCACTAGGCTCTTTATCTTTCTTGCACGCAGTCAAAGAAAGGACGGAAAACAAAACAAGGATCAGCAGCTTTTTCATGTCCTCATATTGCGACCAAAAAAACCCGTCCGCAAGAGCCTTGCCGTTAACCATATTCCTGTTGTTTTGATGGGCTTTACCTTGCTAAACAGATTTATGCGTCTGATCGAAACCGTTCCACTTGTCCTCATGGCCCAAGTCGCAAAGGCGGGCTTAGGCCCCGAAATGGAAGTCTTAGCAAACCAGGTCCGCGAACGCCGTTTCGCGCTCGATAAAATGGCGCTCGATAATCCGCGAGGATTTGCGCGGTTATTTCGCAGCCCGCATTTTTGGGATGGTTTCTGGACTGTGCTCAGCTTCGGCGCCTTATTTAACAACCGCGCAAGGGATACGCACCGTTACGCGACAAAACCCGCTAACGGTTTATCGGCCTCCTTCCACCAGGTGGGGAATGATTATCGTTGCGCTATATTGATGCTGATGGATGCGCGTAAGCTCACACCTGATGCCTTGGGCCTTAATCCCACCGACATGCAGGATTTGAATCTTTGCTTCTCGTCCACCTATCGTGGCGGCAGGGATTACGCATTGATCCGCAGCCAAGGCATCAAAAATAGCCTTAAGCCCAGCCCAAAAGCCGCTTGACAAACTTGCTTTTTTAGGCTTTAATTCCTATATATCCAATACGCTGTTTTGTTTGACGTGAGCCCTTGTGCTGCCTATCTAGTTGGGGCATTAAGTCACTGAAAATGAAGAGCAACGGAAACCTATCAGGCGCCGAAATTCGGGCCTGTAAGAATTTGCCAAAAGGAGAAAAAATATGAGCGGTAAAATCATCGGTATCGATCTGGGTACCACCAATTCCTGCGTCGCCATCATGGACGGCGACAAAGCCAAAATCATCGAAAACGCAGAAGGCGCGCGCACGACGCCGTCGATCATCGCGTTCACAAAAGACGGCGAACGCCTTGTCGGCCAACCGGCAAAACGTCAAGCGGTCACGAACCCAGATAAAACACTCTACGGTATTAAACGTCTGATCGGTCGTCGCTTCGACGATCCCGAAGTTCAAAAAATGGCGAAGCTCGCCCCCTTCCCGATTGTCCGTGGCGACAATGGCGATGCGTGGGTGGAAGTCGACGGCGAAAAATACGCGCCGGCGCAAATTTCTGCCATGGTTTTGAAGAAGATGAAAGAAACGGCAGAAAACTTCCTCGGTGAAAAAATCGAGAAAGCGGTCATCACCGTGCCTGCTTACTTCAATGACAGCCAGCGCCAAGCCACAAAAGATGCCGGCAAAATCGCAGGCCTCGACGTGCTTCGTATCATCAACGAACCGACGGCAGCTGCACTCGCTTACGGTCTCGACAAAAAAAATCACGGCACCATCGCGGTCTATGACTTAGGTGGCGGTACGTTCGATATTTCGATTCTCGAAATCGGCGACGGTGTGTTTGAAGTCAAATCCACCAACGGCGATACGTTCTTGGGTGGCGAAGATTTTGACAACCGTATTATCGATTTCTTGGCTGCTGAATTTAAACGCGAGCAAGGCATTGATCTACGCCAAGACAAAATGGCTTTGCAGCGCTTAAAAGAAGCCGCTGAAAAAGCGAAAATCGAACTCTCGTCCTCGACGCAAACGGAAGTGAACTTGCCGTTTATCACGGCAGATGCGTCTGGTCCGAAACACTTGAACGTCAAACTGACGCGCGCGAAATTGGAATCGCTCGTGGAAGATTTGGTCAAACGCACCATCGAACCGCTAAAGGCGGCGATGCGCGATGCCGGCGTGAAAACCGCTGACATCTCCGAAGTGGTTTTGGTCGGCGGTATGACGCGTATGCCGAAAATCATTGAAACGGTACGCGAGTTCTTTGGTAAAGAACCGCATAAAGGCGTGAACCCGGATGAAGTCGTGGCCGATGGTGCCGCGATTCAAGGTGGCGTGCTTCGCGGTGACGTGAAAGACGTTCTGCTTCTCGACGTAACGCCTTTGTCTTTGGGTATCGAAACCTTAGGCGGTGTCTTCACACGACTGATTGGACGCTACACCACGATCCCGACCAAGAAGTCTCAAGTCTTCTCGACGGCGGAGGATAACCAAGGTGCTGTGACGATCCGCGTGTTCCAAGGCGAACGCGAAATGGCATCCGACAACAAACTGCTGGGTCAGTTTGATTTGGTTGGTATCCCCAACGCCCCGCGCGGCATGCCGCAAATCGAAGTCACATTCGACATCGATGCTAACGGTATCGTCCACGTGTCAGCCAAGGATAAGGCGACCAACAAAGAACAGTCGATTCGCATCCAAGCCTCGGGCGGTCTGTCCGATGCCGAAGTCGAAGCGATGGTGAAGGACGCCGCAGGCCACGCCGAGGAAGACAAAAAACGCCGTGCTCAAGTCGAAGCCAAAAATGGTGCCGAAAGCTTGATCCACTCCACGGAGAAATCCATGGAAGAGTTTAAGGATCAAGTCGACGCAGAAACCAAGAAGACTATTGAGGACGCAATTGCCGAACTCAAAACCTCTTTGGAAGGCAACGATGCAGCAGAAGTCATCACCGAGAAAACGAACAAACTGGCGCAAGCCTCTATGAAACTTGGTGAATTGGTCTATCGCAAACAGCAAGAAGAAGCTGCCGGTGTGAACCCGGAAGCCGCCGCTGGTGCGCAGGCCGACGGTGCCGCAAAAGGCCCGGACGATGCGGTCGACGCCGACTTCACCGACGTGTCCGACAACGATACCAAGCACTAAACGCTTTTCCTGTCATTCTGAGGCCGAAGGCCGAAGAATCTCCTTAAAATCAGGGAGATCCTTCGCTTCGCTCAGGATGGCAGGGTTTATTAACCGTCATTCGGCACGCTTTTTGCAATTATCTCCCTCAAGTGAAAAAGGGGATTTAAGACATGGCTATTAAAACAGACAACAGCATTACCACGGTCAGCGCCTATGACATTTTGGGGATCGCCCCCGATGTCGATCAGCTCGAAATTCACGCGGCTCTGCGCAAATTAGCGCTGGCCTGGCATCCGGATCGCGTGCCGTCTTGGCGCCGCGGCGAGGCAACATTGCGTTTCCAATCCATTTTGGATGCCTATAATAAAATCCGCACGCCAGATACGCGTCGCAATTACGATGAAACCTTGTTTGCATTGGGCGGCAGTGTGAAGAAAAGATTTACGGCACCTCGAACAACCGTTGCAGCACGCAACGACAATTTGCCGTTCGGTGTCAAAGCAAGAGCTTGGTTCAAAGCACTGGAAACAGTATTTTGGCCGGTGAGAAGTAAGAATTAACAAACCTTGTCATCCCGAACGGCTTTAGCCTGAGGGATCTCCCTAGTCTCGTGAGATCCTTCACTACGATCAGGATGACAGCAGAATTAGTATACTTGGGGATCATGGCTGATAGTAAAGACTTCTACGCAACGCTGGGCGTCGCGAAAGGTGCTTCTGATGACGACATCAAGAAGGCGTTTCGCAAGCTCGCCATGCAATATCACCCTGACAAAAATCCCGGCAATAAAGAAGCCGAGGCGAAATTCAAAGAAATCAATCACGCCTACGATATTCTAAAAGATCCTGAAAAACGCGCGGCCTACGATCGTTATGGCGCAGGTGCATTCGACGGTTCCTTCGGTCGCGGTGGTGGTAATCCATTCGGCGGTGGCGGCAATCCATTTGAAGGCTTTGCAGGTGGTGGCTTTGGCGACATTTTCGAAGAAATGTTCGGCGACATCATGGGCGGCGGACGCGGCCGTGGCGGTGGTTACCAACAACGTGGTGGCGCGACACGCGGATCCGATTTGCAATACGGCCTCGAAGTCACCTTAGAAGAAGCTTTCAAGGGTACGGAAAAAACCATCAAGATTCCCAGCTTTGTATCCTGTGAGGTTTGCCATGGTTCCGGCGCGAAGGCGGGCACCAAGCCTGAAACGTGCCCGACCTGCCAAGGCAATGGACGCGTGCGCGCGACACAAGGATTCTTCACGGTGGAACGCACCTGCCCTACTTGCGGCGGTGCCGGTCAAACCATTCGTGAAAAATGCGCGAACTGCGGTGGTGCTGGCCGCGTGCGCAAAGAAAAAACACTCAAAGTCAATATTCCCGCAGGCATTGAACATGGCCGCCGCATCCGCTTGGCAGGTGAAGGTGAAGCAGGTACCGCAGGTGGCACAGCGGGTGATCTCTATGTGCTGATGCATATCGCCGATCACAAACTCTTTACGCGCGATGGCGCGAACCTGCATTGCCGTGTGCCCGTCGCCATGTCGATTGCAGCCCTCGGCGGTACCATCGAAGTCCCAACCATCGAAGGCGGTCGCGCGGAAGTCAAAATTCCACCCGGCACGCAAACGGGTCAGCAATTCCGTCTTAAAGGCAAAGGCATGTCGATCATGCGCAGTGGTGCACGCGGCGACATGTATATCGAACTCTTCGTCGAAGTGCCGGTGAAGCTCAGCAAGAAACAGCAGGACTTGCTCAAGGAATTTGCCGGCAAAGATCCACAAGCCAATAGCCCTGAATCGCAAAACTTCTTCAAGAAAATGAAAGAGTTTTGGAACGATCTGACGGAATGACCTTCAAGCGCGCCACGACCCAATCCGACCTCGCCCGCTGCGCCTGGTTGCGCGGCCTGGTGTTCGGCGCTGGACAAAACGTTCCGATCAATGAAGACATCGACGATTTAGAGGATCAGTGTCGCCACATCATCGGCTTCGATAAAGATGTGCCTTGTGCCACCGCCCGTTGGCGTATCTATAAACCGGGCATCGCTAAAATCGAACGTGTCGCCGTTTCCCCCAATGCCCAAGGCAAAGGTATCGGAAAACAACTTATGCAAGCCATCATCGACGACATCCGTACAACAGATCCATCGTTGACGACATTCCGTTTAGGCTCACAAGATCACGCTATTCCATTTTATGAACGTTTGGGATTTTCGGTTGTAGGCGATGGCTTCATGGATGCGAACATCCCTCACCATTGGATGGAACGCGCGGCTTAAGGCAAAAAGCGCAAGCGCACGATACGCGGATATTCGTAGCCTTTAAGCAAAGGCTCATTATCTTTGGTATGTGAAAAAGCGATATGGTCGCCGATTTCGATTTTATCGCGCCCTGCTTTTTCAATGACCGCATCTGATACAAAGAATTCGCCTTGCACTAAACCTTCCGGTCCCATGGCAACATCGACAATGTGATCTTCCAGATCTTTGATGTCCAAAACGGTGATGACTTCTCCGGCAAATTCCCCTGCCAGGTCACCTGGTTTGTAATCTTTGACTTCGCGAATACGGACAAATTTGCTCTTAGCCATAGGCGTGATATTACATAATATAGAAGGTCTTGTCCATTTTCCCAAGGCGTGGCTTGATGGGCTATGCGTCGCCTCCTCAAAAAGCCTGAAATCGCCGAAATTTTTAAACGTTTTCGCGCGGCCAATCCTAAGCCTAAAGGCGAGCTTACCTATACCAATCCGTTTACCCTTTTGGTGGCCGTCGTTTTGTCCGCGCAAGCCACCGACAAAGGCGTGAACAAGGCGACACCTGCTTTGTTCACAGCAGCCGACACGCCGGAAAAAATGGTAAAGCTTGGCGAAGACAAAATCCGAGGGCTCATCAAAACCATCGGTCTCAATAAGGGTAAAGCCAAGAATGTGTTTTTGCTTTCGCAAATGCTGATCGCAAATCATAACAGCCAGGTCCCACAGACGCGCGAGGAACTGGTGAAACTGCCAGGCGTTGGCCGTAAGACCGCAAATGTCGTAATGAACATCGCTTTCGAGAAACCAACCATCGCAGTGGATACGCATATTTTCCGTGTCAGCAACCGCACAGGTCTGGCCGAAGGCACCAATCCCGATAAGGTAGAAGAAAGTTTAGAAAAACGCGTGCCCGACGAATACAAATTGCATGCGCACCATTGGCTGATCCTGCATGGGCGCTATATTTGTGTGGCGCGTAAACCCAAATGCCCCGAATGCCTTATTCGCGACATTTGCCAGTACGAGGATAAAACCGCATGAAAAACATCACGCCTTATTTGTTATCCGCTCTTTTGCTTTCCAGCGCCGCTTTTGCGCAGACGGTGGGCGGCACAGTCACAACTGCGATTGACCCCACGCCCTTTACATTGGTCAGCATCGATCTAATCGATGATGTGCCGATGGCCGATGCCTACACGTATAATGACGGCGGCTGCACGGGCGCGAATAAATCGCCAACCCTATCGTGGTCTTATCCGCCGGAAGGCACGAAATCTTATGCGATTACCATGTTTGATGAAGATGCGCGCGATGGAGATGGATGGCTGCATTGGTTTGTGACCAATATTCCAGCAACAGAAACGATTTTGATACGTGGTATCGGCAGCGACAATCATCCTTATCCCAAAGGCTCGCAAGTGGTGCCTAATTCTTGGGGCAAAGCTGAATATGGCGGCCCCTGCCCGCCAGTCGGCGATAAGCCGCACAAATATACATTCACGGTTTATGCGATGCCTGCCGCTGAGATGGCTTATCCGCTCAATTCTCTTGGTTGGTCGACGCTTGATTGGCTCAACGATAATGCGATCGCCAAAGCCAGCGTCACCACAACCTATCAACGCCTCCCTTAAGGGGCTAAGGAGCCTCCATATTAGAGTGGCGGGACTTTAACAAACAATGATTTCAAACATGCGCGGTGATCGAGCATCACTTTGGGCTTTGCGCCGCCTTCGGC
>DATCRN010000046.1:0-3661 GCA_036568945.1 Alphaproteobacteria bacterium
TTTCTCCGCCATTAAAATCGATCCCGCGCAGATACCCCAGACAGGTTTCTGCGCGAAATTTTTGGCCAGCACATCCCACAAATCGAAATTGTTGATCAGCTTAAGCATGGTGGTCGATTCGCCCCCGGGCAGAATAAACGCATCGACGGACTCAATTTCAGCCGCCGTTTTGACAGGCTTATAAATCCCGCCTGCCGCTTCGATATGCGGTTTGTGCAATTCCACCGCGCCTTGCAGCGCGAGGACTCCGATTGTGGGTTTAGATTTTGTCATTTCGAGCGCAGCGAGAAATCTCCATGAGATCCCTCACCTAACGGTTCGGGATGACAGTCCTTTTTTACCAGCCGCGGTTGGCCATCAGCATGCCGGCTTCGATCTTGCTGATCTCGAGGCCTGCCATCGCAGCACCCAGACCTTTGGATGCTTCCAAGACCATTTTCGGGTCGTTGAAGTGCGCGGTTGCTTTGACAATCGCTTTCGCAAAATTCGACGGATTGTCGGATTTAAAAATGCCGGATCCGACAAAGACTGTCTCAGCGCCCAGCTGCATGCACAAGGCCGCATCCGCCGGCGTCGCAATACCACCCGCCGCAAAATTCGGCACAGGCAATTTGCCGGTTTCTTTGACCATCTTTACCAACTCGAACGGCGCGCCAATGTTCTTGGCTTCGGTCATCAATTCTTCGTCACCGAGCGTGGTGATTTTGCGGATCGCTTGATTGACTTCGCGCAAGTGGCGAACGGCTTCGACAATATTACCGGTCCCCGGTTCACCCTTGGTGCGCATCAGGGCCGCACCCTCGCCGATACGGCGCAGGGCTTCGCCCAAGTTCTTCGCGCCGCAAACAAATGGCACTTTAAAATCGTGCTTGTTGATGTGGTAAACTTCATCCGCCGGCGTCAGCACTTCGGACTCGTCGATATAATCGACGCCGATCGCTTGTAAGATCTGCGCTTCGGCAAAATGACCAATGCGGCATTTGGCCATCACGGGGATACTTACGCTTTCCATGATCTCCGCCACCAATTCCGGTGGGGACATGCGGGCCACGCCGCCTGCCGCGCGAATGTCGGACGGCACGCGTTCTAATGCCATCACGGCGACCGCGCCTGCATCCTCGGCCACTTTGGCCTGATCGGCGGTCACGACATCCATGATGACGCCGCCCTTCAGCATTTCGGCAAGACCCGTTTTTAAATTGATGACATTCGACATTGAAAAACTCCTCTTTTCAGGGGCCGTTTTACAACTCTGAGAGGCCAAAAGTAAAGAAAACTCTCAAGGTTTCTGCGGGCCCAGTGCCCTGCAGCACATCAAATTTTGCATTCCATATTTTTTCATATTATAAGGCAGGTTCCAACGTTAACCTTTAACCTTAAAGGATACCAATCAATGCAACGCGTAAACCAAATCCATCTCTCGGAAATGTTCAACTCCCTGGAAAGACGTGCGTCCATTACCTGGGATCAATTCCAAGCTTTTAAAAATGAATTTACAGCGACCCGCTCTTGGGAAGCTGTGTACGTCACACCCGTTATTCAAATGGTTGTGGAACATCTGCCGCAAGAAAAACGCTTGAACGCCTATGCCGAAATTGTCGACGCATTGGCACAAGGCCCCCAATCCAGCCAGGCAGATCTTGTTGTTGAATTCGTGAAAGACAGAATCGAAACGATTTCGAACAACGCCAAAGGCATGAGCGTAAGCGACGTCATCTTCAAAGGTTACGACATTGCGCTTGAGGCCAATAAGCCACGTCAAGGCATGCCGATGACCTGATTGTTAAGCTGATAGAACATCCTTCACCTTCGCAGCCAGTTGCTGCAGGGTGAAGGGTTTCGGCAAGAAATATGTTTTTTCGCCGAACTGATCTTTGAATTTATCTTCCGTGTAACCTGACACAAAAATCACCGGCAAATCCGGACGCGCTTCGCGAATCTTGGTCACCAAAGTCGGACCATCCATTTCCGGCATAATCACGTCGGTCACCACCAAATCGAGTTCAGCTGCATGCGCACCGAGCAATTCCAGGGCGGAATCTCCGCCGTTCGCATCCAGCACGCGGTAGCCTTTATTGGTAAGGGCGCGGCTTGAGAATGCGCGCACGGCGTCTTCGTCCTCCACCAAAAGAATGGTCGCGGTACCGGTTAGGTCCGCATTTTTCTCTTCAACCTTTTCCTTAGCCGCAGCGGCCATCGCGGCGCGGTCTTGGCGCGGCAGATAAATCGCAAACGTCGTGCCGGAGCCCATGACCGAGTCCACATGAACATAGCCGCCTGTTTGACGGACAATGCCGTACACAGTTGACAGACCAAGTCCTGTCCCCGATCCGATCGGCTTGGTCGTAAAGAACGGCTCAAAAATACGCGTCAGATTTTCGCGTGGAATACCGCAGCCGGTGTCGGTCACAGATACCATGACCCACTGCCCCGGTGGCATTGTATCGGCACCACGTTGTTGCGGCGCTTCGGTCACCACATGCTGCGTGCGGATGGTGAGCTTGCCTTGGCCTTCCATCGCATCACGTGCGTTGACGACCAGGTTGATCAGCACTTGTTCCAGTTGGCCTTCGTCGACCTTCACCAAACCTGTATCGGCGTCGTGAATGATATCGAATTCGATCATCACGCCGATCAAGCGGCGCATGAGGTGTGACAGCTCCGTCAGCGTTTCTGTCACATCCAAAATCTTCGGCTGCATCGTCTGCTGACGCGAGAACGCCAAAAGCTGACGCACCAAATTAGCGGCGCGGTTGGCGTTCTGTTTAATTTGCATGATGTCGTTGAACGACGGATCGCCCGGTTTGTGACGAAGCAACAACAGATCGCAGAATCCGATCATGGCAGTCAGCAAGTTATTAAAGTCATGCGCAACGCCCCCGGCCAACTGACCCACCGCCTGCATTTTCTGGGACTGCGTGAATTGCGCCTCAAGAGCCTTTTGATCGGTGAGGTTAATAAAGTGCAAGACAATGTTACGTCCGCGGAATTTACGTGCGTGCATTTGCACGACCACATCGCGTTCATTGCCTTTGAGCGTAATTTCGAGCGGTGCGTCAAGGTTACGACCTTCTTCGATCGCGGCCATGGCCCCGGTAACTTTAACGCGGTCTTTTTCGGCAATCAGGGTCTCAAAATTGCGCCCTTCAACTGATTCTGCAGGCATATTAAGCATCATCGCCAAGGCTGCATTGCAGTCTGAGAGCACCCCATGCTTATCAACTTGCGCAATACCTAAAGGCGCTTCGTGGAAGAAACGTTGGAAACGATCTTCGGAATCTTTGAGCGCTTGGCGCATTTCGCGCTCGGTGGTCAGGTCGTGCACGACCGCACGTGTTCTGACATGGCCTTCTTCTTCATGCACGACAGATTGATTGATGCTTGCTAAGAACGGTTTGCCGCCCGGGCCTTTCATTTTAATTTCGGCAACTTGGCGGACACCGCCTTCAGCGGTCAAATCATATGGCTTTGTACCTTCTGGTGGATCGATGATGTAATGATGCAAACGGCCCAATGTCAGCAAAGTTTCGATATCCGTGCCCAGCCAACGCGCCAGCGTCGCGTTCACAAACAGAAAACGTCCATCAGCCGCGCAGCTGAAAAAGCCGACCGGCGCATTGTCGGTAAAATCGATCAGCTTTTCGCGTTCGCTGCGCACAGC
>DATCRN010000047.1:0-8656 GCA_036568945.1 Alphaproteobacteria bacterium
GGTCTCTTGGACATTGGCGATGAAAAAATCAAGAAGGCGCACGATGACATCAAAACCAAAGCGACCAACTTCATCAAGGATTCGTCCAAGAAGGTCACCGAAGTCATCGAAGAGCTTGATATCGTCAAAGGCCGCATTCAAAAGCGGGCTGAGATCAACGGCAAGGCCGCAAGCGTTGTGACCATTCTGAATGAAGCGGTCAATGACGCCCTTCACTTCCACTCCGACCGACTGGACGATGTTCAGAAGGAAGTCGCGGCATCTGAAGGTAAAAGCGAAACGGAACTGCTGATCAGCAAACGTTCACAAACGCGCCTCGAGCGTTATGTGGGCGAACTGAAGAGCAACCTTTCGATGACCGTCACTAGCTTGGGTGAGATCAACGAAAACGAAGCTGCGATCGCCAATATGGCCCGCAACAACAACGAGATCATTAGCCGCGCTACGCAAATGCGCTCACGCACCATCGCGTCGACTGCAATGCGTACGGCGATCACGCTGGATACTGTTGCGACCGATGCAGGTCTGGAAGCCTTGAACGTTGTCGATACGGCTTTGGCCGATATGGATGACTTCACCGGTAAGATCCTGAAGCAAGCGATGGGTCAGGCGGTCATGAATGAGCAGGACGCCAACAAGCGAATGCTCGCGATGATCGACCGGATGTCTGAACTAACCTCCACGGTCGAAACGACTAGCGAAGGACTTGGCAAACAAACCAAAATTGCTTTTGCCTTGCTGGATCAGTTCGGCGTCAAGGCAGAAGACCTGAAACGCGAAGTCGAAACCCTGAAGGGCGTCGATGCGGCATCTTACCGCGCATTCGCAAGCGATCGCGAGAAGGTTCTCGATGAAGGCCTAAAAGGCGCCGAAGAACTGCTTGGCGGTACCAAGAAGGGCTTCAACGACGCAGCAGAAGGCAAGAAGAGCGGCGGCGCAACCGGCGGCGCTCCTGCCAACGACGTCTTCGGCGGTGTGGCCTTCGCTCCGGTTCGCGCACCGATCTTTGCTTAAGAGCTAACGAAAGGGGCCTGGCAGCTCCGGGCCCCTTTCACCCCAACCCAATACGAAGTTTGGAACGAACCTTTTAAGACAAGGATTTTTCGAATGCCCGATATTGCCCAAGCCACTGACCAAGTCGTCAACACGCAACGATCGATGTTGTTGACCGGCGCCGAAATTTTGAAACTGCATCCGGAGCCGTTGATCGGCAGACGTGACCAGCTCAAAGCCATCCAAGACGTGCTGTTACGCGATAGCGTGAACAATGTCCTGATGTTCGGTCCCGGCGGCGTCGGTATGTCCTCCATCGCCCGCGGTCTTGAATCGCTCAAGGACGATCTGAAGACCCCGCACGAAATCGTGAACAAACGCTTTATGTGGCTGCAGGTCGACGATCTGATGGCATCCGGCAACGGCCGCAAAATCATCGAAGATTTCGAAGCGATCCTGCGCCGTCTGCGCCAGGATCCCGACAGCGTTTTAGTGATTGATGATTTCGCGGATTTCTTGAAGGCCGCCAAGAATAACGGCGCAAGCGCAATCATCAATGCGCTGATGCGTGATTTAAAACGCCACAAATTCCAGGCCTGTTTTGAAGCGCGCTTGGAAGATTTGGGGTCAGTTTTGAAGGATTACCATTCGGATTTGAATGAAAACTTCACGCGCGTGCAAATCACAGAGCCCAACAAGGAAGAACTTGAAGCCATCGCCATGGCCGCCAAGGCGAACTTCGAGAAAAAAGGCATTCCGATTGCTAATGAAGCGATCAAAGAAGGTCTGGCGCTCACCACAAAATACCCGCGCGTTCTAATGCTCGATCGCGCACAACCTGAGCGTCTTTTGAGCCTGACCGACCAAGCCTTGAGCGAATATCGCACCCTAGCGCATGGCCGTGCCGCAGGCATACCGGCCATTGAAGCGCAACTTGCACAACTGGAACGCGCAAGCACCCCAGATGCGAAAGATGATAATCCGTTCAAATCTTTATCCGAAGCAGAACGTGAAGCTAAAAAAGCCGCGCTTGTGAAAGAGCGTGAAAATCTTGAGGCTGAGTGGAAAAAGCAGCAAGAGGCGATCCGCGAAAAGACCAAGAAGCGCAGCGAATTCCGTGATCAGCGTGACAAGGAACAAGAGGAATTGGATGATTTGCGCGCACCAAAGAAAAAGGATCCGGGCGACAAATTATCGGATGTCAACGCACTCGAGGCAGTCAAAATCGATACGCCCGAAATGAAGGAAAAAGCGGAACTGATCGCTTCCCTTCAACGCGACATCGATAAAAAGACAGCTGAAATCAAGGAACTGTCTGACTTACAAAATAAGGGCTTGATTTTAGGCGTTAGCGAAATGCGCAACACATTCTCGCGCATCTCCGGCATCCCGGTCGAAGATATGACGGAAGATGACGCCACACGTCTGACCAACATGGAACCGGAACTCGGCAAACGCGTATTCGGCCAAGATTATGCGATCAAACAGGTATCCAAAGTGATCCGCATCGCTCGCGCAGGTTTGAAAGAGCCTGAAAAACCGATTGGTTCTTTTATGTTCAACGGTCCTACCGGAGTCGGCAAAACCGAGCTTGTGAAGGCTTTGGCCGAGTTCCTCTATAAGGATGAACACGCCATGACCAGGATCGATATGTCCGAATTCATGGAAAAAGTTGCGGTTAACAAACTGATCGGCGCGCCTCCGGGACTTGTCGGTTATGACGAAGGCGGCGTACTGACCAACGCGGTACGCAGTCGCCCTGATCAGATCATTTTGCTCGACGAAATCGACAAAGCACACCCGGATGTGTTCAACGTACTGCTCCAGGTTATGGATGCTGGACGGTTGACAGATGGGCAAGGCGTTACGGTCGACTTCCGCAACACGCTGATCATTATGACGTCGAACTTGGGCGCTCGGTATTTCCAAGATCCCACGATGACGAACGATCAAGCGGTCGGCGCCATGCAGGCTTTGGTCAAGGAAACCTTCAAACCTGAATTCCTAAACCGTATCGACGAAATTATCGGCTTCAACTCGCTCAACGAGATGACGATCCGCCAGGTCGTGAAAAAGGAATTCAACAAGGTCAGCGGCTACGTCAAGGATCAGGGCATCACGGTCGAAGCCGACCAAGAAACCATGAACAAAATCGCAGCCAACCATTACGAGTCGCAATATGGCGGCCGCGGCATGGTGCGCTGGCTCAAGATGAATGCCAAAGACAAATTGGCCGATGAAATCTTGGCGCTGCCAAAAGGCCATTCAGGCGTCCATTTGAAGGTCACATACAACGACCAAGCACAAGCCTTGGACGTTGCGCGCGAAATGAAAACAGCACAACCCGCTAACACATCAACCCCGGCGCAGATGCCGAAGGTTGCTTAAAGGGAGATCAAAGGAGCTGATCATGATGGAAGACAACAATGCCCGCAGAAGAAAGTTGCAAGAGCAACTGGATAAAATTAATCGCACGCGCACAGCTGCGAATGATTCCGCTAAGGAGGCGCCGGAAGGCGAAGTTTTGCGATCTTTAAAAAACGGCACAGCTGAAGCCACCAAACATTTGTTTGGCTTCATCAACCGCGGATCGAAGCTTGGGCAAACATTGATTGAGGCCTTTAATACAGCCGCAAAATTCTATACGGCGGTGAAACCCTATACGGTCGATCCGCTGTGGAAGGCCACCAAATGGGCGTATTTCAAAATGTCGCACCGGAAAGAACCGGACGGCACGTTGAAATGGGATGTTAAAAAATCGCTCAAAGCCGCTTTTACACTGGCTGTACTTGGGTTTGGCGCCGTGACTTACGGACCAGAACTTGTCTGGGATGGCGCCGGCATCATCGCCTTTTCCGGCGTGGACAATGTTTATATCCAAAAAATTGTCCCGGTACCGGAACATAAAGGCGTTTATGAAGTCTGGGCGTGTGAAACCAATCCGTGCGAATCCCAAGGCGCCTTTGCTTATCGTGTGCGTGATTCCTATGCGCTCGATCTGATCACCGCGATGCAAAAAATCGGCGAAGGAAGACCATTGGAAGCTCTGAACGGATTCTTGCCCGACGCAGTGGGCGGACAGTTGAACGCGGTTGGCGGCAAATGCGATGTCGCTTATTGGGGCTGGCGTCAGCGCGCCATTCGCCAAAACCCGTGGTTTGACATGTTCCCGACAGTCAAAAGCATCACCAATTGCGAACAGTTCCTGTCGGTCGATACGATTCCGAGCGCGGCTTTGCAAACACCGGTTTACAACGTGCCGGCAGCAACGGTTCAAGCGAGTTTCCAACAACCGGCGGCAGCGGTCCTGCAGCCGGCGATGGCGTAAACTATTTCTTTAAGGAATCGCGGATCTCACGCAGCAACAGGATATCTTCCGGTGTTGCTGCTGGCTTCGCTTCTTCCTTTTTGATGAATTTGTGCATTGTGCGCACGAGCATGAAGACAGCAAACGCCACAATCACGAATTTGATGATCGCATTGATGAATAAACCGTAATTCAATGTCGGCACACCTGCCGCTTTGGCTGCCGCGACGGTTGTAAAGCTGGTATCAAGCGGATCTTTTAGATTGATGAACAGGTTTGAAAAGTCGATGCCCTTCAGCAGCAAGCCGATCACCGGCATAATAATGTCATCCACCAAAGAGGACACAATCGCAGTAAAGGCCGCGCCGATGATAATACCGACGGCCAGATCCACTACGTTGCCGCGCATTACAAAAGCTTTGAAATCAGTGACAAAAGACATCGTATTCTCCTTGTTTTGACGTCTTTTCATTGTCATGAAAGCGTCCACCTGTCAAACTGCGATCTATGTCGGACGTCATAATCAATTTACGCGATATTCGTACCCGTATTGCAGACGCTTGCAAACAAAGCAGCCGCGACCCTAGTTCCGTGAGCTTGGTGGCGGTCAGCAAAATGCAGAGCACAGCCGATATTCAAGCGGCCCTGGATGCCGGACAGCGTGTTTTTGGCGAAAACCGTGTGCAGGAAGCGCAAGACCATTGGGCCGCCATAAAACCCCGCTACTCTGATTTAGAACTGCATTTGATTGGGTCCTTGCAAACCAATAAGGCGACGGATGCGGTTGCTTTATTCGATGTCATTCAAAGCGTCGATCGTGAAAAATTAGTGGACGCACTTGTCATCGAAATGAAAAAGCAAAATCGACCGCTGCCATGTTACATTCAGGTCAATACAGGAGATGAAGATCAAAAAGGCGGTGTGGCGCCGGATCTTTTGCAAGGCCTATACAATTATGCTGTGAACGCAGGATTAAAGGTGACGGGTCTAATGTGCATACCCCCTATCGATCAAACACCAATGTTCCATTTTGGTTTACTTGCCACTTGGGCCAAACGACTGGGCCTTAAAAACATCAGTATGGGCATGTCGGGCGATTTTGAGGATGCTATTCGATGCGGGGCTACGCATGTGCGCATCGGTTCGGCCTTGTTTGGCGCGCGGCAGACCATTAAATAGGTGCCATGAAACAAAACCAGACCATCGGTATTATCGGCGGAGGCCTTGCGGGTCTGACGCTTTCTGCATTGTTGGGACAAGCAGGTCATGATGTTGTTTGTTTGGATGCGCAGCCGCTCCAAGCGCAGATGTCTGTGGAATTCGACGGCCGCACCACAGCGATATCTTATGCATCGCGCCAAGTCATGGAACAAGCCGGTGTATGGGATGGGTTATCGCGTGGTGCAGAAGCCATTAAAACCATCGATATTTTAGATGGCGATTCCGATACAACCCTGCAATTCGATTGCAACGATGTGCATGCGGAAGCCTTTGGCTGGATCGTCGATAATGCGGATTTGCGGCGCGCACTGATCCGCCGTGTGCAATCTTTGAAAAACGTGCGGCATATTACGGGTGTATCCGTGCAAGACATCATCTTGGGTGATGCTCAAGCCCGCATCGCCTTACAAGACAGCCGTACTATCGACGTTGCTTTGGCTATCGGTGCTGATGGGCGCGGGTCAATTCTGCGCGATAAAATGGAAATCGGCACCTATGGCCGCGATTATTATCAATCAGCGATTGTGTGTTTGGTTGCGCACGAAAAACCACATCACGGCATGGCTGTCGAGCATTTCCGGCCCGAAGGTCCATTTGCCTTATTGCCTTTTACCGATTTGGATAATACGCACCGCTCTGCTTTGGTGTGGAGCGTGCATGGGCGTGACGCTAAAAAATGGGCGACGTGCGATGAAGAGATTTTCAATGCCGCCTTGCAGGAACGCAGCCAAGGTCGCTACGGCAAAATAGGGGCTGCAGGACCTCGTAGTTTTTGGCCACTGACGATGACAAAGGCTTATTCCTATATTGGCGTGCGCAGCGTGCTGGTGGCCGAGGCTGCCCATGGCATGCACCCGATTGCGGGACAAGGCCTGAACATGTCCTTACGCGATTTACGCGCGCTTACTGATATTTTATCAGACGCGGACGATGTAGGGGCGCCTGAGACGCTCACAGATTTTCAAACGCAGCGCCGCCTCGATAATATCGGCATGACAGCGGCCACGGATAGCCTGACGCTTTTATTCTCCAATGATATTTTGCCTGTGACGGCATTGCGCCGCTTAGGTCTGGCGGGCGTATCCCACTGGCCTGCCGCCAAACAATTTTTTATGCGGCAAGCCATGGGTCTTAGTACGGCATCGGATACTCACGGTAAACCGCGTCAATATCGGCGATCACATCGGGTTTAAGATCCATCGTTGCTGCTTGCATATCGATTTTCAATTGCGCCATGGATGTTGCGCCGATGATGGTGGACGTCACAAAATTCTGCGCACGGCACCATGCAATACCCATCGCGCACACATCCAGCCCATGCTTTTTCGCGACATCCATATAGGCCTTGACCGCCGCATCCAAAACCAGTGTATCGCGATGGAGTTTGCGTTTATTATCGATGGCCCAGCGCGTGCCTTCGGGCCGCGCACCGCCGATATATTTACCCGATAAGGCCCCGCCTGCCAGCGGTGACCAAGGCAGATAGGCAACATCTTCCCGCACGCACACTTCGGCCACATAAGGATCGTCGTGTCGATTAAGCACGCTGAATTCGTTTTGAATGGATGCCATACGCGGCAAACCATGTTTTTCCGCGAGCTCAAGATACTTCATGATGCCCCAGGCGGTATCATTGGAAAGACCCACATGACGGATTTTGCCGGATTTTACGGCGTTTCCTAACGCTTGAAGAATATCGAGCAGGTTCGCTTCTTCTAGTTCGGTCGTGGTTTGCGTGAAATCGATTTTGGAGGCGCCGTGGCGGTCGAAATGTGGAAAGGTCCGTGTCGGCCAATGCAATTGATATAGGTCAATGTAATCGGTTTGCAGGCGATTCAATGATGCGTCGATGGCAGCGGTTACAGATTTACCATTCAGCACCGAACCACCGCGGATCCATGCTGTGCCGGGGCCGACGGCCTTGGTCGCTAAGATGATTTTATCGCGTGTATTACGGGACCTAAACCAGGTACCAATAATTTCCTCGGTCTTACCGTATGTTTCCTGCGATGGCGGGACGGCATACATTTCCGCCGTATCGAAGAAGTTGATGCCCGCATCCAGTGCGTAATCCATCTGCTCGTGACCTTGGGTTTCTGTATTTTGCAAGCCCCAGGTCATGGTGC
Source organism: Alphaproteobacteria bacterium (assembly GCA_036568945.1). Classification (GTDB taxonomy): domain Bacteria; phylum Pseudomonadota; class Alphaproteobacteria; order Micavibrionales; family UBA1664; genus UBA6145. The sequence continues at coordinate 7,648 of DATCRN010000047.1, forward strand.
CCAAACAAATATCGGTTACGTTGAGGCCTGTGCGACCCAGCGGTTTCTTTTGCATTTTAGTAAGCCTTTCTATTCGTGCACGTCTTCAAGGTCGGTTGGAATGTCCTTGGGTAAGGCTGTATCCAATTTTTGCGTGAGGATGATGGGCAGCATTTTATTAAACTCAGCAACCTTCTTTGGATCCATCGGATCGTCTTCGACCATAATTTTCGTAAGGATAGGCGCGCCATTTGCACCTATATCGTAATAGCATTCAAACATTTTGACCTGTTGCGACCCATAGGTATTGATGGCCGAAAACGCAACGCCCGCTTTGGATTGACGGTCATTTAGAATCTGTTCGCCACCTAAAAAGATTTTTGTCGTCGGCGGAAAACGCAAACTATGTTCTAAAAACACTTTGCAAGCGCCATACCGCCATCCTGCATAATTGGGCTGGTTAAGCGCATAGGCAAACAAGCCGCCTGCCGCAAAGGCTGCGATGGTGATCCAGACCCACAGCGGCAACTTCATATATTTTTGTTTCAGGCTCCCGAGCATCTTATGCTCCGTCGTCTTGTTCCGGGTTTTCGTGGCTTTGTTTGACCAGGCCTTCGACGATTTCTTCGATCACGGCGCTGACCGCTGCCGTTTGCGTTTCCCCGCCCTCTGCGCGCGTAAAGACACGGCGTTTGATTTCGGACCGTGCTGACCCACCAGGGAAGTTGGAGGCCAATAGCTGACGCGCCCTGCGCGCGCCAAGACGGTCATAAAGACGATTGCGGATCGACACATCTTCGGCAGATGTCGATAGCGCCCAAAGTTCCACAGGTCCCAGCGTATTGATTAAATGCTGTTCGTAACGGCCTTCGTTGGTGCCCATCACCAGCAAAGCGGGCGCACCACCAGCGCGCGGGCCGGTCAAACGGTGGCGGATCACTTGGCGTGCCGTATTGGATAGGCCAAAGCGTTCTTGAACGTTTTCGACCGCACGTTCGGACACGGCCGTGCCCAAAACCCAAACGCTGGT